>JASDTK010000061.1:0-5625 GCA_041891555.1 Oscillospiraceae bacterium | reverse complement strand
TCACAGCCCTTGCCCTTAATCTGGACAGTCTTGGTACCCTCCGGAGCACCGGCAAGCTCCGCGGCAGTAAACACAAACGGCCTTATTACCGAGTGCGGACACACAAATGAGCATTGGTTGCACTGTATACAGTTTTCGGGAATCCACTTCGGAACCTCAACGGCAATACTGCGCTTTTCAAAGGCGGAGGTGCCGACCGGCACGGCTCCGTCGGCGATACCCATAAAAGCGGAAACCGGCAGCCTGTCGCCGCGCATGGCGTTAATCGGCACAAGCAGCTTCTCTGCAAAATCCTTCGCGTGAGGAAGTCCCCCTTCAGGAACAGCTCTCGGCACGTCAGGCGAGGGTGTGCCCCAGTCCGCCGGAATTTTAAGCTCACTCACCTGCTGGATACCAGCGTCAACCGCCTGAATATTCATGTCTACTATCTTTTCGCCCTTACGTCCGTAGGTCTTGCGAATAGCGTCCTTCATATAGGTGACCGCATCTGCCTCCGGCATAATTTTCGCTAGTTTGAAAAACGCCGCCTGGAGAATTGCGTTAGTCTTGTTTCCCAGCCCGATTTCGCGGGCAATCCTTATAGCGTCGATTGTATAGATCCGAATCCTGTTATCTGCGATATATTTCTTTGCTTCCGCCGAAAGATGTCCGGCAAGAGCTTTGGCGTCATAAGCGCAGTTTATCAGAAAAACTCCTTCGGGTTTAACATCCTGAACAAGGTCAAAACTGTCAAGATAGGCGGGGTTATGACAGGCAACGAAATTCGCTTTTGAAACATAGTAGGTCGATTTGATATTACTTGTACCAAAGCGCAGATGACTGATTGTTACCCCCCCCGACTTCTTCGAATCGTACTGGAAATAGGCCTGAACCTTCAGGTCGGTGTGATCTCCTATAATTTTAATGCTGTTCTTGTTGGCACCCACAGTTCCGTCGGAACCCAGGCCCCAGAACTTGCAGGAGATTGTGTCTTTTGGCGTCGTATCCGGGTCTTCGTTAATCGGAACGGACAGATTGGTCACATCGTCTACAATACCTATGGTAAAGCTGTTTTTGGGCTGAGCCGCCTGAATATTGCGATACGCCGAAATGATCGAGCCCGGGGTAACGTCCTTTGAGGACAGGCCGTAGCGTCCCCCAAAAACAGGTATATCACGGAACTTTGTGCCGTTCAGCGCAGAAATCACATCGATATACAGCGGTTCTCCGACCGCACCGGGTTCTTTAGTGCGGTCGAGTACGCCTATAACCTTGACTGTTTCGGGAAGCACTTCGACAAGGTGCCGTACCGAAAACGGACGGTAAAGATGAACCTTGACAAGTCCGACCTTTTCACCTTTTCCGTTGAGGTAGTCCACGACCTCCTCAGCCGCCTCACAGACGCTGCCCATCGCTATGATGACATGCGTCGCGTCCGGTGCTCCGTAGTAATTGAATAGCCTGTAATCAGTGCCTATCCGTGTATTGACCTCGTTCATACAGGCCTCAACGGCATCCGGCACGGCAAAATATTTCTGGTTCGCCGCTTCGCGTATCTGAAAGAAAATATCTCCGTTCTGGTTAGTGCCGCGAAGCACCGGGTTCGCCGGTCTGCTTGCTCTGTCGCGAAAGCTCTTTATTGCCTCGAGCGGTGCCATTTCAGCAAGCTCCTCGTAATCCCAGACTTCAATTTTCTGCATCTCGTGAGAGGTGCGAAAGCCGTCAAAAAAGTGCAGGAAGGGCAGGCTCGCGCGTATTGCCGAAAGATGCGCGACCGCGCCCAAATCCATCGCCTCCTGAGGGCTGTTGGAGCAGAGCATCGCGAAGCCCGTCTGGCGGCAGGCATAAATGTCCTGATGATCGCCGAAGATCGAGAGCGCGTGGGTCGCAATCGTACGCGCGGAAACATGGATAACTGCAGGAAGCATTTCTCCAGCGATTTTGTACATATTAGGAATCATAAGCAGCAATCCCTGCGAAGCCGTATATGTTGTCGTCAGCGCGCCGGCCAACAGGCTTCCGTGAACTGCGCCAGCCGCACCCGCTTCGGACTGCATTTCGACAACATTGACCGTCTGTCCGAAAATATTTTTCAGTCCGGCGGCCGCCCATTTGTCGGCATATTCCGCCATGGTCGATGAGGGCGTAATCGGATAGATTGCAGCAACTTCGGAAAATGCGTAGGAAACATACGCCGCGGCATTGTTGCCATCCATTGTTTTCAGTTTTCTTGGCATTGTTTCATCTCCTTGTAAATCTGACGGTCTTTATCGCAGAAGCGCTAATGTGTAGTATTCTCTGCCGGGCGGCATAAATTCACAAAACGCCTTATCACCCGCATAACTGCTCTCCAATTCCACGAATAAATTTCCCCTTGTGCTTTTTAGCCATTCGGGTTATAATTAATTTCTGCTGAGCAACCCGAATTCGTGTTGTTCGCGCGGCACACACCGCGCAACGGATTATTTTAATCTGTGCAGAGAATATTTATTGCAAGATGTTTAATTCAGGAGCCCACCGGCTTCCTCCGCAAACGCGGGGGCATCCCATTACGAGAAAGGAGCCGACATCATGGTGAAAATTGAAAATGAGCTTGGTATGATCAGCATAACCAGCGATGTGTTCATGAATATTGCCGGAGACGCCGCAACAAACTGCTTTGGTGTCAAGGGCATGGGGGCACGCTCCAAAACCGACGGACTTGTTCATTTGCTCCGCAGAGAGTCAATGTCCAAGGGTGTCGGTGTCAGCTTCAATGATGACGGCAGCGTTTCTATCGACCTGCACATTGTTGTTGATCACGGTGTCAATATTAAGGTTCTTGCGGGAAGCATTATGAACGAGGTCAGCTATAAGGTCTCCAAAGCGACAGGAGTACCTGTCAAAAACGTCGATGTTTTTATTGACTCGATGCAGATAAGCTGAAAGCCCCGACTGTCTACTTGCTCGGGCTCAAGTCCTGTCATTTCTTCCCCGGAGGTGTTTTATTTTGAGAGAGACGATTGACGGCGCATTATTTACAGACATGCTGCTGTGCGCTGCCGCTGCTTTGGAATTAAACAAGCAGCATATAAATGAACTGAATGTTTTCCCCGTGCCCGATGGCGACACGGGAACAAATATGAGCATGACAATGTCAGCAGGCGCGACCGAAATTCGCCGTAAAAAGCCGAACGGTGTCGGGGATGTAGCAAAATGTGCGGCGGACGCCCTGCTTCGCGGGGCGCGAGGAAATTCCGGCGTAATTCTTTCCCTGCTTTTTCGAGGACTTTCCAAATCCCTGAAGGGCAAGGATACCTGCACTGCGTACGATTTTGCTCAGGCGATGAGCGAGGGCGTCGAAGCCGCCTATAACGCGGTCATGAAGCCGGCGGAGGGCACTATCCTCACGGTGTCCCGGCTTTCCGCTTCTGCCGCGTCCGACTTTGCCGAAACCGGCAGCGATATTGAGCTTCTTTTGTCCTGCGCTCTCGAATCCGCCAGGGAGACTCTGGCACAGACCGTCAACATGAACCCCGTTCTTAAAAAAGCCGGAGTTATCGACGCCGGCGGCAAGGGTTATGTCGTAATTCTGGAGGCTATGCTTCAGAGTCTGCGCGGTGAAGTTACACCGGATTCTTACAATACAGGAAATATAGAGATGAACGAAGCCGCAGATTTCAGCGATTTTGACACCGGCGATATAACCTTCGCCTTCGATACCGTATTCATCGTCCGCAGGACGGACAACAACCAGTCTCTGGATAAGCTCCGGGCATATCTTGGCAGTATAGGCGACAGCCTCGTTATCGGCGAGAGCGACGATGCCTTTAAGGTTCATGTGCACACCAATATTCCCGGCGACGCTCTTTCAGAAGCTCAGAAATACGGTACGCTGGAAACAGCCAAGATTGAAAACATGCGTACCCAGCACGACGAGCTGGTAGCCGCTTCAGCTGCGGAATCCGAAAAAACCGCCGAACCCGAAAAGGAGTTCGGCACAGTCGTTGTCTGCGCGGGCAAGGGCATGGAGGATTTATTCGTCGAATTGGGTGCAGACAGGATTGTAACCGGCGGTCAGACCATGAATCCCTCAACCGAGGATATCCTCAAGGCGATTGAGGCGACCCCCGCCGCCGTAGTTTTTGTTTTCCCGAACAATAAAAACATTATTATGGCCGCTGAGCAGTGCATCCCTCTGACCGAGAAAAAAGTCGTTATTATTCATTCGACTACAATACCTCAGGGCGTCGCGGCTATGCTCAGTATGGACACTTATTCGCAGACGGAAGAGGAAATCCTCGAAAATGCCAATGAAGCCATCAGAAATGTTCATACCGCTTTGATAACCTATGCGGCAAGGGATTCCGACTTTGACGGATACGAAATTAAAGCCGGCGAATATCTCGGACTGCTTGACGGCGCTCTGCTCGGCAGCGACGCGAACATAAGCGTGCTTGTCGAAACCCTGGCCTCAAAGCTTGAGGCACTTTCCCCTGAATTTCTCACCGTTTATTACGGCGAGGATGTCAACGCCGAGAATGCTCAGAGTGTCGGCGCTATCCTTTCCGAAAGACACCCTTCAGCCGAGATGAGCATAATAAACGGCGGACAGCCGGTTTATTACTATATGATTTCAGCCGAATAAAACATTGGCTATTTATACGCTGATAACACAAGCCCCCGCGGAAAAATCCGCGGGGGCTTGTGTTATCAGCCTTTACCCTGCCCGTCGTTACGGGGCTTGGGCTTGTTGTAATGATGTTTCCTGTAGTGGTTCTGATTTTTCTGATTCTCCTTAGGCTTATCGATATCTTCTCTCATGCTCGGCTGCTGTTTCGGCGGGTTCTGCGGGTGCTGAGCTCCGTTTACCGCATTCTGCTGCACCTTAGCATTGCCCCTATCCGCAGGCTTCACATTGTGTATGTGATTGTTTCTCCCGCCGCCATTCGCGGGTTTCTGCCATCTCTGCTCCTGTCCTCGGTTTTCGGATTTTACGTTTTGAACCTGCAACGGAACCTTCTCCGCAGCTGCCGTCTTAGCCTGTGAAGATCCGTCCGTTTGCTCCGCAAACAGCGATGGAGCCTGCCAGTCGTCAACTTCCGTTTCCGGCTCCTCAGGAGCTTCCTCGGGCTTGATTCTTGCGACAAGAACCTGCGGCATAGCCTCACCCGGCTTCGGTCTGCCGCCTGGTACGATTGCAACTTCGTCCGCGTCCAGGATCTTGAACTCCTGCTCGCCTCCGCTGTCTAGGCAAACCTTGACCTTCTGACGCAGAACATTCGCTGCCAGAACTACACCGTAGCCTGAGGAAGTCTGAACAAAAGCTCCCGTCTTGGGTATTTTTTTTACAAGATCCTCATAGGCGTCCTGTTCGTACCGCAGACAGCACATGAGTCTGCCGCAGCTGCCGGAAATCTTCGTCGGGTTCAGCGACATGGACTGGGTCTTGGCCATCTTGGTTGAGACCGGCTGGAAATCATCCAGAAACTGGTTGCAGCAGTAAGGTCTGCCGCAGATACCGAGTCCTCCAAGCATCTTAGTCTCGTCCCGTACCCCGATCTGACGCAGCTCGATACGCGTACGGAACACCGCCGCCAGATCCTTCACCAGATCGCGGAAGTCCACCCTTCCGTCCGCCGTGAAGAAAAACAGTATTTTGTTGCC
>JASDTK010000060.1:5293-5627 GCA_041891555.1 Oscillospiraceae bacterium | reverse complement strand
TAAAATCACCTAACACAACACTAAAATAGAAAGTAAAATGAAAGCCACGGATCCCGACGGTGAGGTCCTGAAATTTGTAATCACGACCTCTCCCATCAAGGGCGAAATTGTAATTAGAGAAAATGGCAGCTTCGTATACACGCCCAATGAGGGCAAACGCGGCCGTGATTACTTCGGCTTCAAGGCTTATGACAACGAAGGCAATGCGTCAGCTGAGGCAACTGTCATCATAAGAATCGAGAAACAGAAAACCAAAATCGCCTATTCGGACATGAATGGCAACGGCGCACACTGCGCGGCAATCGCGCTTGCCGAAAACAATGTTTTTGTCGGT
>JASDTK010000060.1:0-5283 GCA_041891555.1 Oscillospiraceae bacterium | reverse complement strand
CGTCTTTAATCCCAGCGCTCCCGTAACAAGGGGCGAATTCCTCGCCATGTGCATGAAGCTCAGCGATTCGGATATTCTTTCGGGCGTAATAACCACCGGCTTTGCCGATGACAGCGAGATTCCGGCTTATCTGAAGCCCTATGTTTCAACGGCTCTTCTGACGGGCGTTATCTCGGGCTACAGTGACGGAGTTAATACGGCTGTGTTCAACAGCAGCAATTATATCAGCTATCCGGAAGCGGCTGTCATGCTCAACAAGACGCTGGATCTTACAAACGTCAACGCCGAAACCTATGGGGGAGCCGCACCGGTATGGGCGGAACAGGCCTGCGCCAACCTGTGTGCTTGCAATATATCCGATTATACGGATCTTCCCCAGCTCACGCGGGCTGACTGTGCAAAGCTTCTTTATAATGCAATGAGTATAGTCAAAAAGTAAGCGAAATAATTAATCAGCATAAAATTATTTTATATAATAAAGCAAAAAACTCCCCGTTAAGGGAGTTTTTTGCTTTATTAATTCAATACAGATAAAATACTAATTGCGAAGAAGGACGAAACCGAATCGCATATCAGGGGAACACGCCTCTGATTTCAGTTGCGGATGCAATCTTCCTCAGAGCGTTGATATACGCGCCCATTCTCAAGGTAGTGCTGTATTCCGCTGAATCTTCCCAGACGCTGTTGAAAGCTTTTATTATTAGCTTTTCAAGAGCCTTGTATACCTCTTCCTTGTCCCACATCAGATTCTGTATATTCTGAACCCATTCAAAATACGACACTATTACTCCGCCTGCGTTTGCAAGAATATCCGGTACAATGGTAATTCCTTTTTCATCCAAAATTTTGTCGGCAGCGGGAGTAAGAGGGCCGTTCGCAGCCTCGACTATGATGGAGGCCTTCACATCTCCGGCATTTGTCTCGGTAATCTGGTTTTCAAGAGCCGCAGGAATAAGAACATCTGTATCGACTGCCAGCAGCTCCTCGTTCGTAATATGCTTTATGCCGTCTGCAGAGAAATCCGCGAGCATTTTTCCTTTGTTTGCAGCCAGGAACTCAGAAAGCTCCTCAATATTGAGCCCGTCTTCCCTGTACAGTCCGCCGCTGACATCGGAAACCGCGACAATCTTGGCGCCCTTCTGGCTAAGCAGCAGCGCCGCGTTTTTGCCGACATTTCCGAAGCCCTGAATAGCTACTCTGGTTCCGGCAATATCTCTGTTCTTCTTGTGCAGTATTTCTCTGGTTATGTACATAACGCCCATTCCGGTCGCTTCAAAGCGTCCAAGCGAACCTCCGATTTCGATCGGCTTTCCGGTTACGACGCTGTTGACAACATAGCCTGTAAGCATACTGTAGGTGTCCATAATCCAAGCCATGATTTCCGGATTAGTGTTTACATCCGGTGCCGGAATGTCCTTTTCAGGTCCTATAATGGGATAAATCGCAGCTGTATATCTTCTCGTCAGCCTTGCGAGCTCGCCTTTTGAAAGCTCTGCGGGATTGACCTTCACTCCGCCTTTCGCTCCTCCGTAGGGTATGCCGGCTACGGCGCATTTAAAGGTCATCCACGCGGCAAGAGCTCTGACCTCATCGATGTCAGAGTCCTGATGAAACCGGATGCCACCCTTTCCGGGTCCTCTTTCGGTGCAGTGCTGAACCCTGTATCCCTCAAAGATTTTCAGCGACCCGTCATCCATAACGACAGGTATCGATACCGTCAATTCCCTTTCGCAGTGTTTGAGACGAATGTAGCTCGCTTCGGGCAGTTCCATCATCTTCGCCGCACGCTCCATTGTCGCGATGAAGCTTTGGAACGGGTTGACTTTGTTTTCCATAACAGCCTCCGATTAATATTATTCTTTTTTTGAGCAATCATTGTATCATTTGACAGTTTGAACCTAATTACCACAACTCATTATAGATGCTTTTACGAAGAAGTCAAACTATTTTTTAGGATATCAAACAATTATTTTTGTTTTGGGTCGTGCCAAATACAGGCGCGACTTCAAAAAAGCAGCCTGAAGCAAAAGCTTCAGGCTGCTGGCATTCTTTTTAATATTCTATTTCAGTTCAGATACGAGCTTTTCGTCAGGCGTTACAATCAGAGTTTTGAAATCTGTATAAATAACCTTACCCGGCATTGAGCCCGAGGGTTTTTTTACAAAACGCACCTGAGTATAATCGACCGGCACCTTACCGCCTTCCCGTCCCTGAGAATAAAAGGCCGCAAGGGTTGCCGCCTCGAAAAGCGTTTTCTCGTCAGGCTCTCCCCCGTCGCAGCTAATTATTACATGGCTTCCGTGCAGTTTCTGAACATGAAGCCAGATATCTGTTCTGTGGGCATTTTTCGTTGTAAGCTTGTCGTTCTGGGTATTGTTTTTTCCGACGAATATTTCCATTCCCGCGCTCGAAATAAAGCGCATTGGCGCCGATTCCTTGATTTTCTCGCTTTTGCCTGTTTTCTGTACTCTGATAAAGCCAGTTTCTGTTAGTTCGCGTCGTATCTCCGCAAGGTCGCGTTCACTCTCGCAGCGTGAAATCTCGTCCATAACGCTAAGAAGATACTCTTCTTCTTTTTCGCCCTTATCAATCAGATCACCGAGATATTTTTCGGCGGTCTTAGCTTTTGTATAGTCTTTATAATACTTGGCGACGTTCTGCTGTGGTGTTTTCATAGCGTCAAGAGGAATCTGAATTTTCGGACAGCTTTCCTCAAAATAGTCCTCGACCTCGGCAAAGCGGTCACCTTTTTTAATACGGTACAGATTAGCCGTAATGAGGTCTCCGCATTTACGGCTCAAATCGCGGTTCTCGGTTTTTCGAAGCTCTTCAACGCGCGCGGCGAGCTTTCTTACAGAGCGCTCATGCGCGCTCTTGACGGATTTATAAAGCGTCTGCGATTTGCGCTTCATCTGCTCCTGCTTGTCCCGTTTTGTATAAAAATCCTCAAGCATAGATGAAAAATCAGGGTAGTCTATCATCTGCGCGGTGCTTTCGTATTGCCGTATTGGCATAAAAGAAAAATCGTAGGGCTTTTCTTCCACAATCAGCATCGTCGGCATAAAATTCAAGCTCCTGACACGAGCTTCCAAGGAGCTGAGCTGCTCTAAAAACACAGACTTTTCGCTTTCTGAAAAGCGAACAATCAGTTTTGAGCTTTCCTGCGTCGCAAGATAGCACATCTCGCGGCAGATAAGAGGCGAAAGACCGGAGAACGTGTCCAGGAGCCACTTGTCTGCGGGCTTTTCGGGCTCCGCGTTTTCCCACATCATTTCTCTCTCGTATGCCGATACCGAGAAAAAGTCCGGCTTCTCCTGCATAGGCGGCTCGCGGTAGATAAGCCCAGGCGCGACCTGGCGCGCTCGGCTCATGTCGCCGTCAACACGGCGCTGACAGTCAATGATATGTCCGTCGGCATCCGTGAGAATAATGTTCGAATTTCGTCCCATAAGTTCCACAATCAGCTGTTTTTTAGATTCCATACCCATCTCGTCGTGGGTGTCCAGATCAAACACTAGCATGCGCTCCATATTGGGTTGGCTAAGACCGGCGATTTTCGAGCCGACAAGGTGTTTTCTAAGAAGCATGCAGAACATCGGCGGAGTCTGCGGGTTTTCAAAGGTTTCACTCTGAAAATGCACGCGCGCGGTGCCGGTACCGGCGGATATAAGCAACTTCCCATTTTGGCCGTTACCTCTGATTGAAAGGATGAGCGTGTCGCGCGAGGGCTGCTGAACCTTATCAATTTTTGCGCCGATGAGCGCGTCTCTCAGCTCGCTCGCAAGCGCGTATACTGTTATCGCATCAAGAGGCATAGTGGCCCTCCACAATCATATCAAAGAGCTCGCTTATTCTATTCTTCTCGCCCTTCAGATACAAAAAGCCGAACAATGTCTCAAGCCCTGTCGCCGAATGGTATTCCGAAATATCCGCGTTTTTCGGAACGGAATTAACCTTTGCGTTACGTCCGCGCTTATAGACCGAAAGCTCTTCGTCAGTTAGTTTATCCAGAATTTTATTTACGGCTTTTGCCTGCGCGGGCGCTTTTACATAGCTGACGGTTTCGAAGTGCAGCCCCTTTGAGGTCGTTTTTCCGTTAGAGCAAAGCCAGGAGCGGATAAGCAGCTCGTATACCGCGTCGCCTATGTGCGCAAGACCCAGAACGCTCATACTCCGAAGCTGTTCGTCTGTCAATATCGTATCGAAATAATTCTTCATTTTTCTCCTTACCGGTTTTTGCGACGGTTTCGAATACGGGGCCTCCGGATAACCGAAAGCCCCGATTTATATTCAGCTAGTCCTTCCAGTCATCGGACGGCGTATCCGCATACTCGGCGAAGCTGACCTGATCCCCGGCTGGTTTTCTCAAGGCACCGCACTGTGAGGACTGCATCTCCTGCCACTGCTGTCTTGTGATAAGAACCTGACGGGGTTTTGAGCCCTCGAACGGACCTACAACACCGATTTCCTCCATCTGGTCGACTATTCTCGCGGCTCTGGCGTAGCCGAGCTTCAATCTGCGCTGGAGCATGGAAACAGAGGCCTGTTTGGTTTCAAATATTACATCCACAGCCTGCGGGAGCAGCTCGTCGTAGTCAGAGCCGTCGTCCTGCGTCTCCTGTTTCTCGCTCTCCTGTGAGCCTCCGTTTTTGTCCTCAGCGGCCTTTTCAATCTGGGCGAGGATGTCCTCACTGTAGACGACCTGGGCGCCCTCCTTGACAAAGTCTATGATTTTTTCTCGTTCCTCGTCGGAAACAAAGGCGCCCTGAATTCTAACCGGCTTTCCGACACCGAGCGGCGAGTATAGCATATCGCCTGCGCCGATGAGCTTTTCGGCTCCGGAATTATCAAGGATTATGCGGCTTTCCATCGCGGATGAGACGGCAAAGGCTATGCGGCTCGGTATGTTTGCCTTCATAAGACCTGTGATGACATCAGCCGAAGGACGCTGAGTAGCGATAACAAGATGCATTCCGGCCGCGCGTCCCATCTGAGCGACGCGGCATATGCTCTCCTCAACCTCTTTCGAGGCAACGAGCATGAGGTCGGCAAGCTCATCAATGACTATGACGACGCGCGGAAGCGTCTGCTCGCGAATTGTTTTCTGATGCGCATTATAGCCTGTCAGATCGCGGACTCCGCTTTCCGAGAAGAGCCTGTACCGTTTGAGCATCTCGACCACTGCCCACTGCAGAGCTCCGGCTGCCTTTTTCGGGTCGGTTACGACAGGCACAAACAGGTGCGGAATACCGTTATATACGCCGAGCTCGACCATCTTGGGGT
>JASDTK010000059.1:0-5638 GCA_041891555.1 Oscillospiraceae bacterium | reverse complement strand
CTCAAGCACTACCGCGACATGTTCTTTTGAGCGCACACTACATAGCGAGGAGATATCCCTATGCCGTTTTCTTATCTTACAGTCGGTGCGGTGGTAATTTGCATACTTCTGGTTGTTCTGCTCTTCAAAATACTAAAAACGCCGCTCAAATGGGTGCTCAAGCTTTTATTGAATGCTGTTGGGGGCTTCATCGCTCTCGTTGTCCTCAATTTTTTCGGAGCGATTTTCGGGCTGAGCCTGACTGTCAATCTTGTAAACTGTCTTGTAGCGGGCATACTCGGTCTTCCGGGTGTCGTACTGTTACTGCTTTTAAAATATGTATTCTGAAAGTTGCAGGGATGATGAAGGCTCTCATACGAGGAAGCGCCGCCCGTCGCTGTATGCGATACAGCAGGGTGGCGCTGACGACGTAAGCAAAAAATAAATATTATCGGCGTCAGCCGATTCAACTTTAGGTAAAAACGGTACGATTGAGTCGTTCTCAAAATCTATCCTTTTTTGCGTTGAGATGCTTCAGCGCCCTAGCAAAAAGCACAACCCCCTGCATATCCAACGTATGCAGGGGGTTACGTCTGTTCAGTTTTTGACATTCGGGTTTCGTTTACCTCACTTCTTATGGATTGCTCAGGAACCGACTTTTTACCTTGCTCTACACGCCGTTTGCCATTTTACTTGAGCTCTTGGCAGCTGTGAAACGGAACTCCGAAACCTGCCGCCTGAACTTTTGTTCTCTCACAGGAGTGAGAACCGCAGGAGATATAGCACTGAGGTTTTGTCGAGCCTGCGCAAGAGAAAGATACTATTCGGAGCTTAAACTCCACATCGGAATCACCCTTTCTCTAGTTACAAAATACAACTATTTTAGAATTATGTCAATATGTTTTATGAAATGTTCACAATTTTCGTCAATTTGCACACATGCAGTGAACCGATTTTATTTCGACCTACATAGCCCGATACAGAGGCTTACAAACGTGGATTATTGTTCCAGTAAAGAAAAAGCGCCGCCCAAATCAGGCGGCGTTTTACTTATAGGTCACGATTAGATTAAGTCGTTTTTTTGTCCGGTCTCTGTCCGCCGGTGTACTCCTTTTCAATAATAAGGAGCTCTTCTTTTCGGATAAGTTTCGTTCCTTCAAAATCCATGCGCAGAATGTACGGCATGAAGTCTATCATCCTCAAAAAGTCGTCACAGCCGTAAGACGGGTCAAAATAGTTCTGGATGGTACTAAGCGCAGTTCCGTGGGTGCCGACAACAACGCTTTCGCCCTCATGATTTTTGAGAATATCAAAAACAGCTTCGATGTTGCGCTTTTGAACCGTGCCTATCGACTCGACGCCCTCCTCGACAAAAGAGAAATCGCCCCAGCGCTTCTGATACATGCCGTAGACATTACTGTGCGGCCCGTTCCTGCGCTCAACCAGCCTCTCGTCCGTCGATATAGGCAATCCCTTTTCGGCGGCACTCCCTTTAATGGTATCGTAGCTTCTGACATACGGGCTCGAAATAAAGCTGTCAACATTTACGTTCCGAAGAAACGCGGTTACTTCTCCGCTGTCTTTTTTTCCCGCTTCCGTCAGCGGACGCGTTCTGTCGTCCTCCCAGAAATGGTCCGGCTCCGCATGTCTCACAAAATATAAACTGGTCATTATCATTTATCCCCGTTAATCTTCGTATAAATTGCCGCTATTTTCTTTATTAAGCGTACCCTCGAGCTCGATCATAAGGAACTTCGCGAGCGCACCGACTACGGGTCTGTGCCGCGTCCCCTTGGGTACGATAACAAATTCGCCCTCATTTATTCTAAGGAGTCCATCCTCGGTTTCAAGCTGAAAAGAGCCTTCAATGACGTAAAACAGTTCGTCGGAGCCTTCATGAACATGAAAATCCAAGGTGCGGTTCTCCACCTGAACGACGCTCAGCGCGTGGCTGTTCAAAAAACCGACCTTTTTGTAAATATACAGGCCGCCCGTTGATTCGACTTCTTCTTTTATGTTTACTTTCTTGAGCATCTAAGTATGTTCCCTTTCATAACGTCAGTTCAATATTTCCCGTAGGCGCCGTTCCATTTATCAGCCTTTTCGAGAAATTCTTCGTAGCCGTTACTTTTTATATAGGCTATTGCCTGTTTGTACTTGCCGTATTTATAGCCCTCGTGATTGTGAAAACTTTGTATGGTCTCGCACTTATCGTACTGCAGGCAATCCGCGCAGGAATTTTGTTGCTTTGATACACAACATATTTTAATCTTGCATTTGGCCTTGGAAATATCCCTCTCGCCTGATGTAAAGCCAATTTTGCAGCCTTTGCAAGTTGTATTATATGCCTTGCAGGTTCCGCAGTAAGCGCCGCAGCAGCCGATTTTCTCTATAGACATGTATAGCGCCCCCTCTACAAAGTTCAGCCTCCGAGCCTTTCGGCTGCCTCGTCTACCGTTCCGACAAAGAAGAAATCCTTTCCCCTGTTGCTCTCGTAAATAAAATCTTTCAGGGGCTTGCTGGTGTACCTTGAAAAGTCCCCTACTATCGCCATTTTGACATGATAATTCACGCATTTCTGAAGCACCTCGCCCGCAACCCCTGTACTAAGCTTGAAGAAATCCTCGGTTATAGCGGATTTATCCAGAATCAGCCTGTCAGCGTTCGTCTCGTAGCTGACTGTCGCAATGAGATCGAGTACGGACTGGCCGTCAGTAATAACGCATTCGTCGCTAACAACGAGGGCTATGCAGTTATTTTGACCGACTAGCTCAAGCTTCATATCGTTCTCCCTTTTTATGATGCGGAGGCAAGGCTGAAGGCGCAGTCCGTGTCGTCGGGCGGCAGATCGTTCGTCAGACCCTTGATAACGTATGCATACTGAGAATAGACGATTTTCCCCCAGAGGTTCAGCTTGCCGGTATCGACTGTTATTTTTTCCGCCTTATTCTCGTTGCCGTTGTAATGCTCGACATAGGCGGAGGCTATTACATTTGCGAGATAGTTCGTGTCGGCATCCGACACATGGTATTTCTTCAGCGTTTTATAGGCTTCGTTATATATAGTTTTCTTTACAAAGTCCAGCGCCTCGGTCTTGAATTCCGCGCTGTAGCCGTCGATTAAATAGGTTGATTTCATAGTTATGCTGTTATCTTTAATCGTGCAGTATCTGAAGGAGCAGGGCGGAGTGCTGAGTGAGCCCGTCTCCGTGTCGTATATAAAGCCGTCGTCCCCGTTGTTCTCATAAGATATGTCCTGAGCGTGATAATGTCCGGTGAAGGCCAGACGCACACCGTAGGAGGAGTAGAATTTGCCGTTATATTTATAGTCACTGAGCAGGTAATCAGGATGGAGCTTCGACTGCCCCTTCCAGTGCTCCACAACGCCGTGGTGCTCAAGCAGGATAACGGCCTTGCCCTGCTCCTGCGCCTGAGTCAAAACGTCCTGCACCCAGTCTATCTGGGTCTGATCGAGCTCGCCTGCCCAAATTTCCTCTTTGTCCGGTGTATTGTTCTCGGATTCACAGGTATCGAGCGCAACAATCCAAAGTCCGTCCTGAGCCTCTGCTACATAGCTCAGTGAGGATGGGTCGCGCATAATGGCGTCGCCGTAACCGCAGTTTTTATATATCTCCGCAAAATCTTCTTCCGTTATATTCTCAACTGGCTCTGTACCGTCTCCAACATATTTGACCGCGCCGGGATTGTTCACGTCGTGGTTTCCGGGCACTGTGTAAACCTTAATACCCGCGTCAACAAGGCGCTGCAGCTGCTTCGCCACCTGCTCGTGGTTCACGCGCTCACCGTCCTTTGTGAGGTCGCCGCTTACGAGCACAAATTTGACATTGGAGGCTAAAATATTGTCTACCGCCTTCGCCATGAGCTCCGCGCTCTGCTCGAGAAGTTTACGGTCAGACTGCATGCACTCCTCAAACGCCGCACCCGAGGTGCCGAGCGAGGTGTCATAGTAATGCATGTCGCTCATTACGGCGAAGCTTGTATCCGGGTAAGCCGCCAGCTTATCCGCAGCGTAGTCGCCGTAGACGTAGTCAAACTTTGGAAGGGTCGCTATGTATCCGCTTATGAGCTTGTAAAGCACACCGCCGACAACAAGAACAGCTACCGCAATAAGTATTACATTCCTCAGAGTATGCCTTTTAGTGGTTTTCGTTTCCATGCAGTCTTCCCCCTAATGATAAATGGCTGATTCTTACCACATTATACAGGCTTCTTCGTAGGAGTGCAAGGAAAGTGCAAGGATTTGAGCTCCGTTTTGCATGGTTTTTACAATGGCTTCTCAACACTTAATGCCGCATGTCTGTCGACAGCCTTGTTGAGTCTGTAGGCGGAAACCGTGATGACGCTGGTGTATAGAAGCAGAAAAAGCGGATAAAGCTTAATGCTGAAAAGGCCGGCGGCCGCACCGAAAAGCGTCGGCATAAACGCTCCGCCGATATAGGCGCAGGCCATCTGCATGCCCATTACCGACTGTGAAAGCTCCGTTCCGAAGTTGTCGGGAGTCTCGTCCACCAGCCCCGGATATATAGGCGCACATCCCGTACCGATCAGCACCAGCCCTACAAGCAGACATGTGTTGCCAAACGGCAGCAAAAGCGTAAGTATGCCCGCTACGATAAATGCCTGTCCAATGGACACCATTTTTCTGTCGCCGAGCTTAGCCGTGATAAAGCCGCTGAGGAACCTGCCCGCGGTTATGCCCATATAGAACAAGGATGCCCATTTTGCCGCCATCTTCGCGTCCATGCCCTTTGCAAGCACCAAATAGCTCGATGCCCACATGCCGGCAGTTGCCTCCAGTGCGCAGTAGCCGAAAAAGGCGAGCAGAACAGGCTTTACGCCCGGGATACTCAGCAGTTCGCTGAATTTTAGCGTCCTGCTTTTCTTAATGCTCTCCGTTTGAGCAGACTGTTTTTTCTTCCAGAGAGGCAAAGAGAACACCAGCATGGCGGTCAGCGCGAGCTGGATAAAGGAAATCGTCCTGTAACCGTCGCTCCAGGTACCCCGCGTCAGGCATAAGCTCATAATATAGGGACTTATCATCGCGCCCACTCCCCAGAAACAGTGCAGCCAGTTCATGTGCCTTGACTCGTAGTTTACCGCGACATAATTGTTCAGAGCGGCGTCCACACTTCCCGCGCCGAGACCGTAGGGCAGAGCCCAGAGGCACAGCGCGATAAACGAACCGGACAGCGAAAAGCCGAACAAGGCCGCCGCCGTCATTCCGACGCTGATTGCGGTAACCGGGCCCGTACCGAGCTTTCTTATGAGCCTGTCGCTGAAAAGGCTCGATATTATCGTCCCGCCGGCGACCAGCATTGACACAATGCCAGCATACGATACAGGCACTCCCAGATTTACATACATGCTCGGCCACGCAGAGCCAAGCAGAGAGTCCGGCAGTCCCAGACTGATGAAGGACGCATAAATAATCGCTAATAATAAAGAGAACAAAAAAATCACCCCGCTGAGCGTCTTCGGCCTTCTGTCGTCTGCTGAAGAAGCTATTTCAGCCTGAAACACTCGTCTTTTCCTATATGGTTTGCTGCTTATAAAATTCAGGCATCGGCAGAGGTATCGCCGGAATCATATCCATCACTTTGTGTATTCCATTGGCGTGAATCTGATCCCGTCTGTCACAC
>JASDTK010000058.1:0-5640 GCA_041891555.1 Oscillospiraceae bacterium | reverse complement strand
ATGCTACAATTATGCATACTAATTTGAAGAGAGGATCGTTTATGTTCCGGAAAATGAGAAGATTCAAGCAGGAGCTGCCTTACGAGGACACGTTAAAAGTCATTGAGCGAGGCTCTCACGGCGTTCTCGCCGTTTTGAGCGACGACGGCTATCCTTATGCGGTTCCGCTCAGTTATGTCTACGCGGACGGAAAGCTCTATTTCCATTGCGCAGCACAGGGACAAAAGCTGGACGCGATTTTAAACAGCCCAAAGGCTTCCTTTTGCGTTGTCGGGCAGGACAACGTTGTTCCGGAAAAAGTCACGTCAATATATGAGAGTGCAATCAGCTTCGGACGGGTACGAATCGTTGAGGACGAAACGGAAAAGCGAAAAGCGTTGCTCTTCTTAGCGGGAAAATACTTCTCAGCTAACGGTGATGCAAAAAACGAAGAGGAGATTGCAGACAGCTGGAGCAGGGTGCGCGTTCTTGCTCTCGATATCGAACACATGACAGGTAAAGCTTCGATGGATATAATAAACTCTAAAAATTAAAAAAATAAGAGCGTCACCATAGGGATGACGCTCTTGGCGTTATTTCAGGCTTTCATATATCTTGCTCAAATTGCTTTCCATTCGTTCAAGGTAGGACATATCGTCCTCCGCACTCTCAATGGTGTATATAGTTTCGACCTTTGCTCCAACCTCGCTTGCTAGAGTCTGCGACACTTCCGGGCTCGCCATTTCCTCCGCAAATATTGTTGTAACTCCCGATTGCTTGCAGTAATTTACAAGTTCGGTGAGCTGCTGAGCACTCGGTTCGCCCTCGGCGAAAACATCCTCAACGCTGTTTTGAGTCAGGCCGAAATCGCGGCAGAGGTAGGCAAACGCGGCGTGCCCGGTTACAAAGGTCTTTCTTGTTGCCGAGCCGAATTTTTCTGCGTACTCATTATAGAGGCTTTCAAGCTTTGCTGTGTAGTCCGTGCAGTTCGCTTCATAAAAATCCCCGTTTGCGGGATCCGCCTTTTTGAGCGCTTCCTTGATGTTGGTAAGCTCAATTTCGGTACATTTTAGTGAAAGCCAGATGTGCGGGTCATACTGCCCGTGTTCGGATATTTCGGCAGCATCGGTATTACCTATCGGTGTTATTCCCTCGGACGCATTGACCGCGATAAGTTCCTTGTTTGCGGCTGCCGCAATCGCGTCCTCCGCCCAGGCCTCCATGCCGAGTCCGTTATAGACAAAGACCCGCGCCTCACTCAGACCGACAAGGTCCTGCGCCTTCGGTTCAAAGTCGTGTGGTTCCGTTCCGGCGGGTATAATTGTTGACACCTGCACCTTGTCTCCGCCTACGGCCTCGGCGAGCTCGCAAAGTGCGTTGAACGTTACGGAAACCTTTATCTTTCCACCTGTTTCTCCACCGGCCTTACTGCCGCAGGCGCTTAAGCTAAGAACCATTGCAAGAAAAAGTGCAATTGCAGAGATTTTTTTAAACATTATTAAAACTCCTTTGGATTTTCTACTTGCAAATGATTCGCATTTGCGTATAATAAATGATAGTCTCGCTTATACGGGTTTGTCAAGCGAAAATCATTAAATCTTGGAAATGAATACGGTGTAATTTTATGATCAAGGCAGAAAACCTCAGTTTTTCCTACAACGGCTCGGGTCCGAATATTCTAGACGGACTCAATTTGGAAATCAAAAATGGCGAATATGTTTCGATTGTCGGCGACAACGGCTGCGGAAAGTCAACGCTTCTGAAACTGATTTTGAAGTTTATCAGGCCGACGCATGGCAGCATTGTGTCCGACACAAAGAAAATCGGATACGTTCCGCAAAAAAGCGACGCAACGAATTCAGGTTTCCCGATAACAGTATGGGAAATGCTAAATTCCTACAGAAAGCTTCTCAAAATCAAGGATAAGTCAGTCGTTTCGGAAAGTCTGCGGCAGGTCGGGCTTATGGATCATTCAAGGTCGCTCATAGGCAACCTCTCTGGAGGACAGGCTCAAAAGGCGCTCATCGCGCGGGCTCTGATGGGAAGCCCTGAACTTCTTATACTCGACGAGCCCTCTTCGGGAGTCGACATCGACAGCCAGAGGGAAATCTACGCGTTCCTTAAAAAGCTGAATGCGGAGCGCGGCATGACGATTGTTTCCGTAGAACACAATCTCGACGCTGCAATCTCCAACTCGACAGTAATTTTTCACCTCCACGGCGGACAGGGGCATTTCTGCACTCCTGAAAAATATTCTAAGGAATATTTTGGAAAGGTGAATCACGATGCTTAGTTATAGTTTTATGCAAAACGCGTTTTTTGTTTCGCTCTTCATATCTGTTTTGTGCCCCTGCATCGGTGTTTTCCTTGTCCTTCGGCGTTATTCAATGATAGGTGACACGCTCGCGCATTCCTCCCTTGCGGGTATTACAATCGGGCTTCTCTGCAATCAGAGCCCCGTGCTTGGCGCTTTTATTTTCACCTCCGTCTGCGGTGCGCTCATCGAATTTCTGCGCAAATACTTCAAGAAGTACACCGACCTCATACTCACAATCGTTCTCGCTTTGAGCGTCGGTACCGCGATAACCATAATCAGCTCCGGAAAACTCCACACAAGCGCCGACTCCTTCATGTTCGGAAGTATTCTGACTGTAACGAAAACGGATATGATAATGGTCGCGGTTCTGAGCGTTATTTCGGTCCTTACTCTCGTATTCCTCTATCATCAGATGGTCTACATCGCCTATGACGAGGAGGCGGCCCGTGTAGCGGGTGTCAAATCAGGGCTTATAAATTACGTTTTTTTCGTACTTGTCGCCTCCGCGATATCCGTTTCGATAAGAATCGTGGGCGTTCTGGTGCTCAGCTCGATGATCGCGCTGCCCGTCGCTACAGCCCTCCAGCTCGAAAAGGGCTTTAAAATAACTTTGATTTTCTCCATTGTTTTCAGCGTTATTGACATTATGTCGGGACTTGTAATTTCGTACTATTTGAATGTCGCGCCCGGCGGCTTCACGGCTCTTGTTTCGGTTTTCGTGCTGATTGCCGTGATGGCGGGAAAGAAAATTTATTACAGCGCAAAAGCCGCGTCATAAGTTAATTTGAGTCAACCAGAAAAAATAGAGAGGTGAATTCAATTGAAAGAGAACGAGTCGACATGGCCGGCAGGTATTAAAAAAACCAAGCAGAGAAAGTGTGTTTTCGATGTTCTTTCTGAGTCGGAAACACCTCTGAGCGCGTCTGACATTTTCGACAGGGCTAGGCACGAGGACTCGTCCGTCTGGCTTTCGACGGTCTACAGAATACTCGATTATTTTGTAAGCGAAGGGCTGGCCGTCAAAACCACCGTAATGGACAGCAGTATGGCTTTATACGAATTAAACCGCAACCAGCACAGGCATTACGCGGTCTGTGTGAACTGCCATAAAATTATTGAGCTTATGAACTGCCCCATGGAGAAGTTCGAGCCCAAAATCGCGGAAAACGACTTTCGCGTACTGGGGCACAGGGTCGAAATGTACGGCTACTGCAAGGACTGCGACAAAAAAATGTCCGGAATACATTGAGAAATTCTGTTTGGCTGGAATATTAAAGTAATTTTAAGGGCATGCCAGTAAATTAGAAATAACCTATTCTGAAAGGGGATTTCTATGTTAAAAAAATTACTGGCATTTACTCTAAGCGTCGGCATAGCTTTGATGGCGTTTGCGGTTTACGCGGGCGCTACAAGTTCCGAGGAGACTCTGTTTGGACAAGTCACCGCTATCAGCGGCAGCACAATAACTCTTGCGCTAGCTACGGATGACATGCAAAAAAGCGAAGGCACGCCGCCTTCCGGCGCTCCGTCAGGCACGTCGAACAGTTCCACCAGCGGAACAGTTCCTTCCGCTCCTCCTACGGACAGCTCAACCAGTGGCAGCAGCAGCGGAACAGCTCCTTCGGCGCCACCGTCGGGCAGCGGCACTGAAGGAGGACTCACACTCACAGCAGAGACAAAGACAATTACCGTTTCCGACAGTACCGTTATTACACTTGATGACAAAGGTCAGAGCACATCGGCTAAGCTTTCGGATATCACAGTCGGAAGCATCCTTTCCGTAACGATGTCAGACGGAACGGTCAAGGCAATAACCATAAGGCAGATGCAAACAGGCGGAAGCGCGCAGCAGGGCGTGACCGCTTCGCCCAGCAAAGCGGCGGTGACGATTAACGGCAGCTCGGTCAGTTTTCAGGCGTTCAATATTGGCGGCAACAACTATTTCAAGCTGCGCGACCTTGCCGCAGCGCTGAACGGTTCAGGCAAGCAATTTGAAGTCGGCTACAACAGTTCGAGTAACGCCATAACGCTCACAAGCGGTCAGAGCTATACGGCAGTCGGCGGCGAGCTCGAAGTTTCCGCCAGCACGTCTGCTTCCGCGTCCGTTTCGTCGTCCATTATTTATCTCGATGGAGCAAAGGTCAGCCTGACAGCTTACAATATTGGGGGCAACAACTACTTTAAGCTTCGTGATGTTGCCTCCGCTCTAAATTTCGGAGTTACATACGACAGCACAACCAGCACAATTGTCATCAATACGACGACCGGATACAGCGCCTGATCTAGCCGACCTAAACGCAACATAATTTTATAAAGCGAGCCCCCCTATTTTTAGAGAAATAGAGGGGCTTTTTATCGGCTCATTCTATGATGAGATAATCATTTTCCATCTTCCAGCGACTCAATTAAATGCACCGGATTAATAACATGCTGAAAAGCATATTCTTCTCCTTCTGAAGTATTCTCAGTCTGTATTTTTACCGTCAACGTATCGGCGGTTTCAAGCGCGGCGTTCCAGAATTCTTCAGGCGTTACATCTGGTTTCACCTGACAGGCAAGCGCATATACTCCCGCGAGATAAGGAGCTACCCAGCTCCAGCCGCCATCGCTGTAGAACACATATCCATCGCCCGAAGTGAAGTCGGCTGTTGTACGTACATCCATAGGTGCCAATAACTTTGAGATACATTTATCCGCAATGCTTTGCTCCCATGTCCCCAAAGTGTAGGTTGATAGCTTATCCGGATCTCCGGTAAAATCCACCTTACCTAGACCGGCAAAATCGTTTTCTTCATTGAGCCAGTCATAGCATTGATAGGTACTGGTTGTAACAACAAAAACACCTGCTTTTTTCGCTCGTTGTACCGCTGCTAAAAATGTCTTTACACTCTCGTCTTCCAAAATGCTGAAGCCGCGGGAAATGCTGATAACACGGATTTTCTCATTTCCAGGCAAACTTTTATTGATCTCCAGAACCCTGTCAATAGCGACCGCCAGTCCGTCGGCAAATGCGATACTGGCATCATCACTACTGATACTATTTATAACTTTACTAGAATTTATCGCCCAATAATAAAGCTTGGCACCGGGAGCAACTCCGCAGCTTTTTCCAACAGCGATTGAAGATACCACGCTGCCGTGAATATTTGCACTCTCAACGGGCAGGACGTGGATCTCCTCATGCTGATCACTGTATTCAGGATGCCCTGTATACAAAGTCTGGTCACTTCGGCGAACATATAAAAGCGGCACCATTCGTCGAAGGATGCCGCTTTTATATCAAGAAAGCCCATTCTTACGCTTCGGCTTTCCGTTCTTTTATTGAGCTGATAATGTATACCATG
>JASDTK010000057.1:3944-5729 GCA_041891555.1 Oscillospiraceae bacterium | reverse complement strand
GCCTTCGGCTGCAAAGAGCGTCATATTCCTGAGGTGTGTTAATGTTTTTAAGCCATTTTTCGCTGCAGGGCGTGCGGTCCATAGGAATAAATTTAACCTTAAAGTCTCTGTATGCATCCAGTATTTTGTAGCTTTTATTTTTTAAATGCTTCTCAAACACGGGTGAAACCCGCTTCCGATAAATCGCGCACAACGGGTGTATTCTGCCGTCCGAGGTGACGGGCACAACAGCGTCCGCGTCTTCTGTAAGCTGTGAGCAAAGGTAATTTCCCAGCTCGCTTCTGAAAAGCGGCATATCGCAGGAAACGACCAGAAGCGCGTCCGAATAGCAGGCTGAAAGCGCGGCGTGAATCCCGCCCATCGGGCCGCAGTCGGGATAGATGTCGGTAACTGCTGTGTATTTCGTATCAGGGCACTTTTCAAGGCTGTCAACAGATAACAGGAGTTCCTTATAATCCTTTAGCTCTTCGGCAATATGCTCGAGAAAAGTCCGGCCCTCAATTACGAGCTCAGCCTTGTCCCGACCCATGCGGCGGCTCTTCCCGCCATACAAAATAACGGCCCCGAATTTCATGCGGACCTCCTGTGCTAATATTGCATAAAAAATAAAAAAACAAAAAGCGGCGCGGTCACTCTGAAAAAAGTAACCTCGCCGCTTTAAATGCGCGGTTGAATGACAGGTCAAGCACTCAAAAAGAGTGCCGACTTTGTCAGTTCCTTTTTTCACAGTGGAAGGCCGGCGTGTTTCCGCGCAAACCTCGGAGACTTTGAGTCTCGGCGCAGCGCCCTGCCCATAGGGTTTAGGCGCTTTTGCTCAAAGAACAAATTCAGTTATAATTAAGTTGAGATTGTTTCGCTAGATTTTTTCGATACGGCAGGGTACGCGCCTGTGCGTCGGCGTAAAGAATTCGTCACTGTCCTTGCTTGAAACCAGCTCGTTTACGTTTACTCCGTATTTTACCCCGTCATATACAAGACCTCTGCCGTGGCGTATGTATACTACGCCCTCCGCAGCGTACTTGCTGACCTCAACCGGGATTTCGGCGCTGGACGCCTTGGTCACTATTCTCACCGTTTCACCGTTTTCAATCCCAAGCTTCCCTGCATCCGAAAGGCTCACAAGCATCGCGTCGGCGTCCCTGCCCTTGTTCCACTCGGGATCGCGGAGACTCGTGTTTGCAACTGTCTCGTGGTGGAGCCCCGCGTGAAGAATGAGCGGCATATCTTCCGGCATCTTCAGTCGTTCGAGCTCATTATCTATTGTAGCATTTTCAAGCTGTCCGTCAAGCTCTTCGATTCTCAAAGCCAGCTTTTTGTCCTCGGTTTTAATTAGGCTGAAATTGTCTCTAGTGAAGCGGGACAGAATCATGCCGCCCGGATGAGCCATTATATCGTTATAAATTGCCTCTGTCATAGTCAGATCATCATCTGGATAGCCGAGCGCCACCGCGCCCGCTTTGAAGGCCTTACCCGCGCCCATTAGCAATCCTACAATCAGCGACTGGTTGACGGAGCCAAGAGACGGAGAGAGTGTTTCGGCGAGAATGACAGGCATAATTTTTGCGAGTTCCATGTGCTCCTGAATAAACATCATAAGCTCCATGCTGTAAGCCGTAATGCCGTCCTTCCCCGCGTCATAAAGCGACTGCGGTAGCTCCGGCAGAAAGCCCATTTCCTTAATAAGTGCAAGGATAATGGCGGAGCCTTCTTTGGATTCTTCGCTCAAAGGCTTAATAACAGGCTGGCGAAGCTGGAAATAAAGCTCCGGATAGGCGTAGTTGAAGC
>JASDTK010000057.1:0-3934 GCA_041891555.1 Oscillospiraceae bacterium | reverse complement strand
GCGTAGTTGCAGCAGGTCGTGTCATAGGACTCCATATAGCTTAGACACGGCAGCACATAATCACAGAGACGGGCTGTTTCGTTATAGGCGACGTCGATGCAGACAGAAAGGTCGAGTGCCGCGAAAGCCTTCTCGTATGCAAGAGTGTCGGGATAGGAGCGCAGCGGGTTACAGGCGCTGACGATAACCGCTCTTAAGTGGTTTGGATTGTCATCCAGAACCTCGTCGGGGAAAATCGCTGGCGGAAATACGCCGTAAACAGGGAACATATTATGCTTCGATGTACGCACTGTTTTTGGATTTCTTTCGTCGGAATTGCTGCCCATAGCATACAGAGATGCGGGAATTACATAGCCTCCCTCAACACAAAGACGTCCCGTGATTGCCCGCAGTACGAAAAGCAGGTAGTAGTTGATCGTCGACTTTCGGTTCATATAAATGCCCAAATCCTGATGTATGCAGGACTTGGTTTTTGCAATCAGCTCAGTCGCCTCCAAAACCTTGTCGTAGTCCAGTCCGCAGACCTCGGTTACGGCGCGTTTTGCGTCAAAGCCGTCGAAGAAAGACGCGACATCACTCCAGCCGCTGACATGAGCTTCAATGTATTCCTTATCGTCCCAGCCCTTGTCCAGAATTATTCTTATCATGGCTTTGAGCAGCATAGTGTCCGAGCCGGGCTTAAGCTGCAGGTGCAGGTCCGCGTGCTCGGCGGTTTCGGAAACGCGCGGATCGATGACAATCAGCTTCTTATCGGGGTCTTTTTGCAGATTCAGTATCAGCTCACGCGCACGCGGCTCCTGATTGCTCATCCAGCCGTTCCAGCCCCAGGCGACAAGCGTGTCGGCGTTGTGGGCGTCGCACATAAAGGGCATTCCCTGCTTGCCTTGAATCCGTCCGTCGACCCAATATATATTTGAAAACTCCTGAGCAAGCGACGAATAGTAGTTCCGTGATTCTAAAAAGCCGAGCAGGCGAAGTCCCAGCGCCGCCTCCATCTGGCCGCCGATCGCGCCGCCGCCCATATAGGCAATTGTCTTTCCGCCATGCTCCGTTTTAATGGCAAGCAGCTTTTCGGAAATTTCACTGATTGCCTGCTCCCAGGAAATGCGCTCGTGGTGGTCACCGACCTTTTTCATGGGGTAAGTAAGTCTGTCGGCGTTATGCGCATAGCTTCCGATGCTCAGACCCTTGCGGCAGCAGTAGCCTTTTGAGCGCGGATTATCCTTGTCGCCCCTGACTTTTATTATGCGGTTGCCTTCAATTTCCATCTCAAGGCCGCAGTTTTGCGCGCAAAGCACGCAGCCGCTTTTTTTCCATTCACCCATTTAAGCCGCCTCCAAAATCAAATATAATTCGTTATTTTTCTCAGCCAAACGCTATTTTCATGCCGCCTTATGCTATTGTCAAACTGCCAAGTGTTGTATATTCTTAAAATATGGATTGATTCATTGAATGATATTCAACGAATACTCTTTATTTATATCAACAGTACTATACATTGTCAATAATGCTTTGGAATATTTGTCAAAGCCTATAATTCAGGTGGTAATAATATATGGAAAATAATGAACAGGAAAAAATAACCCGAAAGGAACAGGCAATCAGAACAAGACGTAGGCTCTTCGACTCGGGCCTGCAGATATTTGCGGCAAAGGATATGGACGAGGTTTGCATCAAGGACATTTGCGCTATGGCGGGTGTTTCTGTCGGTACCTTCTACCATTATTATGAATCGAAAGAGGACCTTCTTCTGGAGGCTTACCGCTTCTTTGATGAGGAAATCGTAACAAGAGCGCGCGCCAAAGATTACGGTTCCGCGCTTGAGGCGCTGTATTTCATTATAGGCTATCAGTGCGGTAACCATGAGGGACTTTTTGATCCTAAAGACGACGAGCAAATACTCGAAATAATGATGCATTACAAAACGGGCGAGCTAATTTTGTGGCAGCAGGTGCTCAGAACTCAGCTCAAAACCGGCGGAAAAAGCGTTATTGAGCCGAGCCGCTCAATGAACTTCTACATACGCGAGCTAGTAATGCGCGCTATCTCCGTCGGCGAGCTTGTCACCAACACCCCGCCTACTGAGGTTGCAGATACGATTTTACGCCTTAGCCGCGGAACGATGTTCGACTGGGCCGTTCGCAACGGCTCGTACAGAGCTTACGAATATGCGCTCCGCGATGTAAAAAGCTATCTCGCGTCGCTGGCGATATGAACTAAATACTGATGAACAAGGGAGAGGCGTAAACCTCTCCCATTTTTATGTGATGTCTACAGAATAATAAGCTATCACGTGTCGTATTTCTACCTATTTACCAGTAATTTGTTGACTATTGGAATATTATGGGGTATGGTGAAATTAATAATATCTTTGGGGGATTAATATGGCTACCAACACAATAGAATCGAAAGTGTTTTCAATAGATGATGCAAGAGATACTCTGGATAGAATAATTTTATTTATAAATAACTGTGATAATAAAGCCTCAATCATGCTGGGAATATTGGGAGCCATACTCACAGTATTTTTGACTGGTTCAGGGATAGATACTCTAAACAATATTCTAAATTTGATTACTAATAATTTAACTTTCGGAGGGTTGATATTACTTATAATTATGATAGTATCTGTAATTATCTTTTTCTTTGGACTTTATAAATTGATTTCAGTCATAGTAGCAAAGATTAGGATAAGTGAAAATGATTCTAAGATTTACTTTAGAGATATAGCAGAGAATGAAAGTCTGGAATTGTATAGATTAAAACTTTTAGATATGGACGAAAACGGAATATTAAATAACCTCATTGCGGAAATTTATATAAATTCAAAAATATGCAGCAGCAAATTTAAAAAATATAATTGCGGACTTCGGCTTTCAATAATTGGATTAGTTACATTTGTATCATTTTTTTTAATTGGAACAATATGTTTTTAGGAGTGTTATTATGGCTATATACGATTATAAAGCAGGTAAAAAGCGAGTAGAAAGTATACTTGTAAATGAACTTAAAGTAATCGAGCAAAATAAAGTTCCATCAGATGATGTATTTACTTTTAATAATGGTTATTACAGTTGGGTTACAAGCATTTTTGTTGACATTCGAGATTCAACTACTTTATTTGCTAATAACGACAAAGAGAATACATCAAAAATAATAAAAAGTTTTACATCAGAGGTAATAGAAATACTGCGCGATGATGATAATTTACGAGAAATAGGTATTCGTGGTGATTGTGTTTATGCAGTATACACTTCTCCAAACGCCGCCGACGTATTTGAACTGGCAAATAAAGCATTTTATATTAATACATATATGAAAATGCTAAATAAGCTTTTATTAAATTACTCATTACATGCAATCAGTGTTGGTATAGGAATGTCAACAGCTCAAGAATTAGTTGTTAAAGCAGGACGAAAAGATGTTGGTATTAACAGCAAGGTGTGGATTGGGGATGCGGTAACCAAAGCGTCTAAGCTGTCTTCTCTTGGGAATAAAGACGGTATTCAACCTCTTGTGTTTTCCGGATTTAGTTATTTTTTTATTATTGATATGCTTGCTGCTGAACAAGTAGGAAAAGATCCTAAGTCATGGTTTACTCAGCATTATGATAATAATTTCGGATTATATTATGATTCAAACATAATATTTATTGAATTTGACAAATGGGTATCAGAAGGAATGCAGGATTGAAAAGCCCCTCCCCCCCTTACAAAACATTACATTTGCAAAATGGTTACAAATCGGTTACAATGTACTTGCCCTTGAGGGGAACGAAAGTTTTCGAAAGGGACAATAACTTAAAGGAGGTCCGGCATATGTGCTTCAATTTTAATTGTGCAGCGATCATGCAGTTGATTTACCGTTGCTTTGGACACTGCTAAGTGAACCATGGGCGGCCCTGCTCAAATGGCGGGGCTGCTCCACCTACATC
>JASDTK010000056.1:0-5761 GCA_041891555.1 Oscillospiraceae bacterium | reverse complement strand
CGTTTCAATATTGCGCAGAAATATCTTTAGTTTGTGCTTTTAGAACAGGGTGCGGCCCATATTTCGGATCGCACCCTGCACCTTTATGCTCTCCCATGCGCGGCATGGGTCTGACCTTTTATTTATTTTCCGAGATAGGCTTTTTTGACCGCCTCGTCCTTTAGAAGCTCTTTGCCGGGGCCGGAAAGCGTTATGCGCCCCGTCTCCAGAACGTATCCCATATTTGCCGTGTGCAGAGCCATGTTAGCATTCTGCTCGATGAGCAGTATCGTGACTCCCTGCTTGTTTATTTCCTTGATGATGTCAAATATGCCCTTGACGACAAGCGGAGCGAGACCCAGTGAAGGCTCGTCCATCATCATAAGCTTCGGGCGGCTCATCAGCGCGCGCCCCACCGCGAGCATCTGCTGCTCGCCGCCGGAAAGTGTTCCGGCAGCCTGCCAGGAGCGCTCCTCAAGTCGCGGAAAAAGGCTGTAAACCCATTTGATATCTTCGCTTAAGTCGTCCTTCCGCAGATAAGCACCGACCTTGAGGTTTTCCAGCACCGTCAAATCGGGAAAAACTCTTCGTCCTTCCGGAACAAGGGTTATGCCCTTTGCAACAATTTCGTTGGCTTTTTTGCTGGTAATGTCCTCATCCATGAAGCTGACATTACCTGAAGCAGGCTTTACAAGACCGGCAATAGTGCGCAGCGTAGTCGACTTTCCCGCGCCGTTCGCGCCGATTAGGGTGACGATACTGCCTTCGTCAACTTCAAAAGAAATTCCTTTGACCGCTTCGATGCCGCCGTAATTAACCTTAAGATTATCGATTTTAAGCATCTTCAGCCACCCCCAGATATGCGTCTATAACGCTCTGATTATTCTGAATCTCCGCTGGAGTGCCGTGCGCGATCTGCTTGCCGAAATCGAGAACATAGATGCGCTCGGAAATCTGCATGACGAGATCCATATGGTGCTCTATCATAAAGACGGTGAGATTGTGCTCATCCTTAATCTGGCGTATGAATTGCGTAAGCTCATAAGTCTCCTGCGGATTCATGCCTGCGGCAGGCTCGTCCAGGAGCAGGAGCTTCGGGTCTGTGGCGAGAGCGCGCGCTATCTCCAGACGGCGCTGTATGCCGTAGGGAAGATTCACGGCCTTTTCATTTGCGAGATGAGCCATTCCCTGCCGTTCCAGCAGCTCCATGCTCTCCTTGCGCATACGCATCTCTTCCTTATGGTTTATCATAAAGGTTGCCGAAAGCATGTTCTGCCTTGCGCGCATATGCTTTGCGATAAGGACGTTTTCAAAGACCGTCTGGCTCCCGAACAGCCTGATGTTCTGGAAGGTGCGGGCAATGCCGTATTCGGTTATCTTATCCGGAGTCTTGCTCACGACCTTTGAATATTTGCCGTTATTCTCGCCAGCGTAGAGCTTTTTCATCTTGCCGGCGGGGTGGTTTGAAACTATGATTTCTCCGTTAAACTCAACCTGCCCGTTTGTCGGCTCGTAAACGCCCGTTATGCAGTTGAAGGCCGTCGTCTTTCCTGCGCCGTTAGGGCCGATAAGCGCAACAATCTCGCCCTTGTTGACCTCCAGAGAAAGGTTATTGACGGCGACGACGCCGCCGAACTGCATGGTTACGTCGGAAAGGCGCAGAACGTTCTCACTCATTGCCGTTCACCTCCCCTTTCTTTTTCTTGGATTTGAAACGGTTAGCTATACGCTCGATATCAAATTCTCTGTCGCCCATTATTCCCTTGCGCCAGAACAGAACCACGCACATTATAATGATCGAGAAAACAACCAGACGGAAGCCGTTCCTGAAAATTCCGGGAGCGGTGATACCCAGGAATTTTCCCGAGTCAAGACCGCGCAGCCACCATTCGGATGCGGCAATATACAGGAACGCGCCTATGCAGCTTCCCGTTACCGAGCCTATGCCGCCGAGCACAACTATCAGCAGTATTTCATAGGTCATCGCGGACTTAAAGGCTGACGCCTGAATCGTTGCCTGGAACATGGCCAGCATCGCGCCGCCGATTCCTGCAAAAAATGCGCTGGTGCAGAAAGACATCATTTTATGACGGGCAAGGTTAATGCCCATTGCTTCCGCCGCAACCTCATCATCTCTGATGGCTTTAAAAGCGCGCCCGTAGGACGAGTTTATCAGCATAACTATAATTGCTATACATATGCCGGAAAGCAGAATCGGCAGCATCGTAATCAGAAAATTTTCCACCCACGGCGCAGATGCAAAGAGGTTTGCAAAAAACGGTTTGTCGTTAAGGCCCTTTACAATCGAGTCGAAGGAAGGGAACATCTTGAGCATATTGGAGCCGTTCGTGACAGGCCCCAGGGCGTTCCACTGAAAAATCGCGCGGATAATCTCGGCAAAGCCCAGAGTCGCAATAGCAAGATAGTCGCTCTTGAGCCTCAACACGGGTAACCCGATGAGAAACGCGAACACCGCAGCTACAAGTCCCGCCAGTATAAGCGCGACAATGACAGGCATTGTGAAGTGGATTATGCCGCCGCTAAAATACTGGTAAACCTGAGTCCTTGCTACGAGAGGCACAGTGAAAATCGCGTAGGTGTAGGCGCCAATCAGCATAAAGCCCGCCTGTCCCAGCGAGAAGAGGCCGGTAAAACCGTTCAGCAGGTTCATTGAAACCGCGATAAGCGCGTATATCGCGCCTTTCTTGAGAACGACAAAAATCATTGACGACGATTTTAGAGTTAAGCTGAGTATTAATATTACTAATACCAGCGCGGCCATCAGCGCGACGTTTATAAGTGTCTTTTTCTTCTTATTCATACCGTCACCGCCTAAACCTTGTCTGTCTTCTTCTCACCGAAGAGCCCTGTGGGCTTGACAATGAGAATTATTATAAGCAGCGCGAATGTGAAAGCGTCCGAAAAAGTCGCGAGTCCCAAGGGGTTTTTTATAACTCCGGAATTAACCAGAATCGTATCGAGTCCTTTAATGATATTCTCGCAGATGCCAATTATAAACGCTCCGACAACAGCTCCGGGTATCGAGCCGATGCCGCCGAACACCGCCGCGACAAAGGCCTTAAGTCCGGGCATAGCGCCCGAGTTTGGAACGACGCCGGGATAGTTCGTGAAGTAGAGCATCGAGCCGATGGCGGCCAGCAGGGAGCCTATAATGAAGGTAGACGAAATTACGCTGTCAACCTTTATACCCATGAGCTGAGAGGTTTCAAAGTCTCTTGAAACGGCGCGCATCGCCATACCAATTTTTGTGTGCTTAATTAGGATTACCAGCGCGATAACAAGCACAATTGTCAGCACGGGCGTTATCAGCGTAACGCGCTTCGTGACCGCGGTGCCTATCGTAATCGTATCGGATATCCAGGGAATCGAGGGGTAGTTTTTATTTAATCCACCGGTAATGTACAAAGATACGTTCTGAAGCAGGTAGCTGACGCCGATGGCAGAAATCATAATTGACATACGCGGCGCGCTGCGAAGCGGCTTATAGGCCGCGCGCTCGATAATAAAGCCCAGCAGCACCGTCATTATTATTACGAGAGGAATGGTGATATAGAGCGGCGCCCATGACGCCAGATATACCATCATCAGACCCGCTACCATAAACACATCGCCGTGGGCAAAGTTAATTAGCCTTAAGATACCGTAAACCATCGTATATCCGATAGCAATCAGCGCATACTGACCGCCGACCGAAATACCCGATAGTATATACGGCAGGTTGGCAGATAAGAAACTCATGGAGGAACCTCCTCAGACTTGGGCTGTCTCGAAGAGAAACGAAAAGTCGCTCCCTTTCGAGGCAGCCCAGCATCTTTTTTTCATAGTGTTTTAACAAAGGGCATGGCGGGGGCTTTAGCCCCCGCCTATACCACTTATGTATAAGTGATGTTTAATGGTTTATTTTGCCTTCTGTATGCCAACGAAGTCCCATGCACCGGTTTCGGTGTTGGCTGTCTTGACATATGCGGTATCACGGACAGCGTCGCCGTTTACGGAGTCAAATGCGATAGCTCCGGAAACTCCGGTATATGTGACCTTCCAGATGGCATCGTTTACAGCCTTGGAATCTGTTGTGCCCGCAGCCTTGAGAGCTTCAAGAGCGACAAAATAAGCGTCATAGCCCATTGCCGAAACAGCGGCTATCGTGGTGTCTCCGCCGTTGTTCGCGAGAGCGGTGGAATCGGAGTTGAGCCAGGCTTTGAAGCCGTCGTCAAATTCCTTGTTGCCGCCTTCCTGATAGAAGGTGTCGATATAGACTTTAACGTTCTTGCCCTTGGCGGCGTTGAGGATGACGTTGGAGTCCCATGTGTCGCCCGCGAGTATCGGCATTGTGAGTCCCTGAGCGTTGGCCTGGTCAATAATCAGAGCCGCGGCTTCGGTGGATACGGGAGCAAAGAAGACGTCCGCGCCGGCATTTTTGGCGTTGGTTACATATGAGCTGAAGTCGGAGTTTCCATCGGGGAAAGTCTCGTAAACGACTTCGCCGCCGAGCTTCTCAAAGGCTTCTTTAAAATAGTTGCAGAGACCGACGGAGTAATCGTCGCCGAGCTTAGCAAGGCAGTAAGCCTTCTTGGACTGGAACTGATCCTTGGCAAAGTTTGCAAGAACAGTGCCCTGGAAGGGATCAAGGAAGCAGATGCGGAAATAGTGGGTGTTGCCTGCGGTTACGTTGGGGTTTGTGCAGGTGATGCCGATTGCTGCGATGCCGGCATTTTTGAATGTGTCAGAAGCTGCCATGCAGACACTGGAGCCGTAGGAGCCGAGAACAACGGAAACACCGGCGCTGACAAGTTCCTGAGCAGCGGAAACGGCCTTATCTGTCGAAGACTGGTTGTCAACATTTACGAGCTCGACCTTGTAGGTCTCGCCGGCGATGTCAACTGTGGGCTGTACGGTGTTGGCGTATGTAACTCCGAGAGCCTCCTGCTTGCCGCCTGCACCATTGTCGCCGGATGCGGGCTCGAATACGCCGATTTTGACAACCTTGTCACCTGCTGCGGGAGCCGATGCGCCTGCCGCTGGAGACTCTGTCGCCGCCTTCTGTCCGCAGCCTGCAAACACGCAAACAAGCATCATGCAAGCAAGGATGATAGCCAGATACTTTTTCATTACTTTTCCTCCGTTTTTTCGCGGAAATAAGATCCGCGAATTAATGTTGTCCGCCACATAAGAACATTTGTCCTCACACAGCTACGTTTAGTATTATAGCGCAATAAAGTGCTTTTTGCAAGGATTAAAATCAATAAATTCACGAGTAATTGCGTATAATGTTGTATTTTCAAATTATTGCGGATATGTGCAATAAAATTAAATAATCCGCGGGCAGAGGCTTCATTTTATTAATAAAAATTCTATATTAACTCCCCAGCAGAATATCAGCAAATCTGTTGTGGGCATAATTTGGTACATCCAGAAGAAGCTTTTCATGCAAATTAAAGCCGGAATTATTTGACCGTTTTTTCTATTATATTCACATTATGTAAACTATTTCGAGCTGGTAAATACCGCGTATATGGAAATACAGGGTTTGTAATTATTTGGCATAACGCCTTTTTTCGACTCGCAATTAAGAATAATTTGCTTGTTGAAAAAGCTGTTGAGAATGTTTATAACTTTTTACTTATATATTGGCCTACGATACTTATGTAAATAATATCCTGTAAATTCATGTCGAAACAGCACGAAACTAAAACTGCATTTTTCAGTTATCTACTTTTTTATTGTCATGAATTTAAAGCATATCGTTATGGTCTGGTGGATC
>JASDTK010000055.1:0-5797 GCA_041891555.1 Oscillospiraceae bacterium | reverse complement strand
AACACGGATCTGTTCGCGGAGAAAAAAGTCCTTCTGCGATTTTGTCATCTGTTCGTGCGTGCGTTCACTTAGGTCCTGCTCAATAGACAAAACCGCAATCTCACGTGAAAGAAAACGGTTTAAAAGCTGAACTCTGTGCAGAGGATGCAGTTCCTCCAGCAGAGCCTGCTTTTTATCAGGTTTCATATAAATATTCTGCGCGATGAAGTCCGCAATATAGCCGGGCTTATCGGAATCCGCAATCTTCGAAAGTAAATCGGGCGGCAGCGAACCGAAAAGATGCGCATACTCGTCGAAAAGACTGAGGCACTGCCTGATAACGGCCTCCGCCTTTGCCGAAGAATACTTTGCGTCGCTGTCCTCCTCAATCTCGACATCGGCAAAATAAAATTCGTCTCTCTCCTCAAAACGCAGCATTCTCGCTCTCTTGTAGCCTTCGACAAGGACGCGGACTCCGTCCGATCCCGGAATACGGAGAAGCTGCTTCACGCGGCAAATAGTGCCTATCAAATAGAGATCGCTCTCAGTAGGCACATCCTTAGAAATATCACGTTGAGCGACAACGAAAATCATTCGGTCGGCTTCCAATGCGGAATTGAGAGCCGCAACCGACTTCGGGCGTATAACGTCGAAGTTTATCAGCATTCCGGGGAAAACCGAAAGCCCCCGCATAGGCAACAAGGGGTATCCCTTATCGTGAACGTAATCTGGTTTTTCTTTCATGGCTTTCTCCTTTCGAGGGACTGAAAAAGCCGCAGTATTGCGGCTTTTTACTTAATGAGTTAATAATTATCAGGTCTGCGAGGATGCTTTTTTCCTTATAACCATAGGCGAAAGACCGTTTTTAACGCAGTCAGCAGTGACAACGACCTTTCTTATTGTCGGGTCAGAGGGCACGTCATACATGATTTCAGTCATCAGGGTTTCCATCACGCTGCGAAGCCCTCGAGCGCCGATTTCCATCTTAATTGCCTTGTCGGCTATTGCCTCCAGCGCATCCTCCTCGAATACGAGCTCAACATCATCGTAATTGAGCAGAGCCATATACTGGCGCGTCAGCGCGTTCTTCGGCTCTCTGAGAATGCGGATCAGATCCTCGCGTTTAAGGGAGTTCAGCGGAACAATGACCGGCAGACGACCTATAAGCTCGGGAATTATACCGAACTTTAAAAGGTCGTGCGACTGGATATCCTGCATGATAGCGCCAGTGTCGCGCTCTGCTTTGCTTTTTATCTCGGCGCCAAAACCGATGCTTTTTCTGTCAAGCCTGTTTTCAATGAATTTCTCGATACCGTCAAACGCGCCGCCGCAGATGAAAAGTATCTTGGTTGTATCGACCTTAATGAATTCCTGATGCGGGTGTTTTCTTCCGCCCTGAGGAGGAACATTAGCGACCGTGCCCTCAAGTATTTTGAGAAGCGCCTGCTGAACGCCCTCGCCGGAAACATCGCGCGTGATGGAGGTGTTCTCGCTTTTTCGCGAAATCTTATCCATTTCGTCGATATAGATTATTCCGTGCTCCGCCTTTTCAACATCGAAATCGGCTGCCTGCAGAAGCCTGAGCAGGATGTTCTCCACATCCTCGCCCACATAGCCGGCCTCGGTCAGCGTCGTTGCGTCTGCAATGGCGAACGGAACGTCAAGGACTCTGGCGAGCGTTTGCGCGAAGAGCGTTTTGCCGCTGCCGGTAGGTCCTATCAGCAATATGTTGCTTTTCTGGAGATCAACGTCGCTGTTTTCTCCGTAAAGAACACGCTTATAATGGTTATAGACAGCCACGGACAGGGCGATTTTTGCCTTGTCCTGCCCGATTATATAGTCGTCCAGCACTTTTTTGATGTCAGCCGGACGCGGAAGATTCGAGCCTTTCAGCCCGAAACTGTTCAAAGCGCCCGAACTTGAGGACAGTGTGGCGTTTTTGGGGCTGTAGCCCTCATCTATAATACTCATGCACAGACGAACACACTCGTCGCAGATATATGAGCCGTTACCGGCAATCATCCTCTCCACAAGAGTCTGGGGCTTGCCGCAGAAGCTGCAGCGTATATTCTTGCTATCTTCAAATTTAGACATATATACCCCGTCAAATAAAATGCTTTAGGAAAAACTCAGCGCTTATAAAGAATCTTATCGATTATACCGTACTCAACTGCTTCCTCTGCGGACATGAAATTGTCGCGCTCGGTATCCGCGGTAACTATCTCAAGGGGTTTACCCGTTCTTTCGGCAAGAATCTGGTTCATGCGCTTTTTGATGGTTTCAAGACGCTTGAGATGGATGGCCATATCGGTAATCTGTCCCTGCGTACCCGCGGAGGGCTGGTGTATCATAATTTCGGCGTTTGGCAGAGCAAATCTCTTGCCTTTTGCGCCGGCTGCAAGCAGGAACGCGCCCATAGAAGCGCCCAAACCGATACAAATCGTTGAAACATCGCACTTTATATACTGCATTGTATCGAAAATCGCCATTCCGGAGGTAATGCTTCCGCCGGGGCTGTTGATATAGAACTGTATGTCCTTATCGGGGTCCTGCGCTTCAAGGAACAGAAGCTGGGCAACGATGAGGCTTGCCGTTGTGTCGTTTACTTCTTCTGAGAGCATGACGATACGATCGTTGAGAAGTCTTGAAAATATATCATAGGAACGTTCTCCGCGGGATGTCTGCTCAATAACATATGGTACTAAACTCATAATGATACTCCTTTCGTGATAAAACAATCTAAAAGAAGATACCCATATAGCACTGTAAATATTCCTCGGCCGCAGGGCGCAGCGCCCCGCCTTGCTCAGAGGGAGATTAGCTTAAAACTTACTCGGCAGTTTCTTCAGTCTGGGTGTCTGCTTTTTTTGCGGTCTTCTTTGCGGTGGCTTTTTTCGCCGGCTTCTCCGCTTTTACATCTTCAGTAGCGGGAGCCATGCGAACGGCATTTTCCATAATAAAATCGTTTGCTTTTTTCTTCTTCATGTCGTCCAGCATGGATTCCGCAGGAATCGCCTGCTTAATCTGCTCGGGTGTCAGGCCGTAGGTCTTTGCCATTTCTTCAACGGACTTTTCAATTTCTTCATCGGACACTTCAATGTTTTCAGCCTTGGCAACCGCCGCGAGCAAGAGGTCGGTCTTGACCTGCGCCTCCGCCTGGGGACGGATCATGTTCTGGAACGAAACAGGGTCCATGCCGGACATACGGAGATACTCTTCAAGCCGCATACCGCGCGCCATGAGGTTGCGGTCATACTCGTTTGCCATCGTCTGCATGCGCTCCTCGACCATTGCGTCGGGAACTTCGCAGCTCATGTTTTCAACGGCCTTTTGGAGTATGTTGTAGCCGAAATCCTCATCGACAGCGCGCTTGCGCTTAGAAACAAGCTGCTCCATAATCGCGGCTCTGTAGTCCTCGAGCTTGTCGAACTCCGAAACGTCCTTAGTAAACTCGTCGTCCACCTCGGGCAGCTCCATCATTGTGACTTCATGGACTTTTACCTTAAATTTAACCGCCTTGCCCGCAAGTCCCTCGTGGTAATTTTCGGGGAAGGTGATATCGATTTCCTTTGCGTCGCCGGCCTTCATGCCGACAATCTGCTCCTCAAAGCCGGGAACAAATGAATTGGAGCCAAGCTCGAGATTTGTGCCCTCTGCCTTGCCGCCGTCAAAAGGCTTGCCTTCAAGGTAACCGTCGTAGTCGATAACGACTGTGTCGCCCATCTGAGCCGCGCGCTCGACAGTAATCTGGCGCCCGTTGCGCTTTCTGATTTCTTCAATATAAGAATCGACGTCGGCATTGGTCATATTGACTTCTTCACAGGGTGCCTCGATGCCCTTATACTGGCCGAGAGTAACTTCGGGATAAAGAGCCGATTCAAACGCTATGGAAAGCACCTTCTCGTCACTGACTTCATAGTTAGAAATTCCGGGACGTCCGACAGTTTCAAGCTTTTCTTCCTTAACGGCAAATTCAAAAGCTTTGGTTGAGATTTCGTCTACAGCGTCATCATAGAAAACGTTTGCGCCGTACATACCCTCGATAACCATTCTGGGTGCCTTGCCGTTGCGGAAACCGGGTACGTTTACTTTCTTTTTATTCTTAAGATAAGCGCTCTGAACCGCTTCCTCGAATTCATCCCTGTCGACTTCAACCATAAAGCTGACGGTGTTCTTTTCTTTTTTCTCTACGTTCTTGACGATCATTAGGTTTTTTCCTCCTACAGTTTACACCGGAATAATTCCGATATTGTCAAATTCCATAAGCAGTATTGTAACAGATTAGATAAATAAATGCAAATACTTTTTGTGAACATTTGCTCAGTCCAGAATGCGTATAGGGCTGAAATTCAGGTAATCCGCGGACACAAGTCTGTACTCGACGCCTCTATACCTTCCCTCGAATATGTTCTGAAGGCTTTTCCCGTGGATATGCCCCGCGCAGCACATCAAAACTCCGTATTCATCAAAAAGGTCAAGTATCTCGCCACAGACGTAGGCGCCGTATTTCGGCGGGTAGTGAAGAAACACATATTTTGCCCTGTCCCCTGCCGCTTTAAGTGAAGCCTCCAGCCTCATCAGCTCACGATTCATAATCTTTTTGTCGTGCTCCGAGCCTGTTTCCTCCTCGTAGAACCAGCCGCGAGTTCCGCAGATTGCCTTGTCATCATTGTAAAGAAAGCAGTTGTTATTTAGAACATCAATTGTGGTAATTCCGTTTTCTCTGAAAAAGCTCTTGGCCTTTGAGACAGTCGACCACCAGTAGTCGTGGTTGCCCTTTATAATAATCTTTTTGCCCGGAAGTCTGTCGATAAAGAGGAAATCCTTACGCGCTGAACTTAAGTCCATGCCCCAGCTCAGGTCGCCACAGATGACGGTTATATCCTCGTCCGAGAGCACGGAGAAAGACTCTTTCAGCTTCTCCGCATGGTTTTCCCATTTTGAACCGAAGATATCCATCGGCTTGTCAGTGCCGAGCGAAAGGTGAAAGTCTCCTATTGCGTAAAGTGCCATTTGGTTCTCCCGAATCTAATACTTAATTTAAGCGTTTATCAGTCCGCGCGCTTTACGTCGTAGGCGTTTCTTAGCTCACCATCATCCGACGACGGGGTTATCGTAACCTTATCGCCGACGGAGAGGACTGCCGAAAGCTTGCTGTCCGCTACGGAAATTACATAATAATAGTTATCTCCGTCAAGTCTAATGAACATATTCGTGTTTCCGTCAATAACGGCTGAGCGTATATCCGAAATCGTACCGGTTACAGCCTTACCCGAAATTTCGCTTTCGGACGCCAGATTACTCCCTGCCAGCATATTCATATAGTTGCGTTCACACTCGGCGACGGTTATTCCTGACGCAACGAGCTGATACTGCTGGACATTGACCATCGCGTACATTTTGACGAGCCCGCCTGTGTCCTTAAGCGCCATGAAATAGGTTGGCTGATTGGAAATATTCAGCAGCAGCGGGAAGGTCGCGCGGTAATCCATATACTGAACAATGCCCTCGGCGCTTGACATGGCGGCATACTCCTGAGCGCCCGCACAGGCGTAATACTTCGTTTCCTTTGTTCTCTGGTTTGTAAGGATAAAACCGATATTTGAGTTGTCGGAAACTACGCTTGTAACGCCAGTGTACATATAGACACAGCCGTCCTTGGCAATGTAATTATATCCGTTAGTTGAGACGGTTACGCCCTTCTGCCCAATGAAGGAGTTAAACCAGCCGTTCTGATACATACCGTAATAGTTGTACTGTTTAATAATAAGCGAAGCGGTGTATACCCTGTCGACCCATTCCGGAATATTGCCCGCGG
>JASDTK010000054.1:0-5856 GCA_041891555.1 Oscillospiraceae bacterium | reverse complement strand
CCATTCTCGGACTGTACGAGGGCAAGGGTAAGGATACCGAATATCCAAAGCAGGGCTTTTCCGAAATGGTTGACGAGTATACGGACTGGTTTATAACCGAGTTCGGCAGCGCAGAATGCAAGGACATTATCGGCGTATGCACTGTAACCGACTATATGACGAATCAGAGCTTCCGTCTCAAGTGCGGAAATATTATCGCTGAAAGCTACCACAAAATACAGGAGATTCTAGGTGAGCATGATTTTGAATTCGGCAGCAGGGACGAGCCTGACTAGATAACTACCATCAGAAATTTAACAAAGGAAAGGCCGTAATATCGATGAGGAGCCGTTATGGAACCTACGCCGCTTGAAAACTGGATAATACGAAAGTCCGGTATCGGAGAAGGCTCGCGAAAGCTGCTCGAAGAATATCAAATAAATCTCATAAAAAAAACAATTGAGTATTCGAAGAGCAGGAGCCGATTCTACGGTGAAATGTTCAGGAATATTAGCCCGAATGAAATAAACTGCCTGTCTGATATGCAAAAAATCCCCTTCACGTTTCCGCAGGACATACAAAAGGATCCGTTTCGGTTTTCATGCGTACCGCAGAGTGATATAAAAAGGGTTGTCACCCTCAATACGACTGGGACTAGCGGAGAGGAAAAGCGCATATTATTCTCGGAAGAGGATCTGGAACAGACAGTCGAATTTTTTGTTTATGGTATGAGCTGCCTTGCCGATGAAACTGACAGAGTAATGGTGCTGCTTCCCGGCCCAGGTTACGGGAGTATAGGAGATTTACTTAAAAAGGCCCTTGAAAAATTTAATATTGAATGTTTCGTAAACGGAGTGATTATCGATTACGAGGAAACAGCAAATGAAATTATTAGCAAAAAAATTAGCTGCCTTGTCGGAATACCTTCGCAGGTTATGAAGCTCAGCAGACTGCGGAGCGATATATTCATAAGCGGTATTAAATCCGTTTTACTGAGTACCGATTATGTGCCCGAGACGCTTATCCACGAACTGACTGACAGGTACGGCTGCAGGGTGTTCACGCATTACGGGATGACGGAAATGGGCTACGGCGGCGGTGTGGAATGTGAAGCGCGTAACGGGTACCACATGCGTGAGGCTGAGCTGCTATTTGAAATTGTCAATCCTGTTACGGGAGAGCCTGTTCCGGATGGACAATGGGGAGAAGTCGTGTTTACGACGCTCAGCCGTATTGCCATGCCCCTGATACGTTACAGAACGGGGGATATAGCGGCCTTTTCGGAGGAACTCTGTCCCTGTGGAACTTTTTTGAAAACTATGGCGCGGGTCAGCGGAAGGCTTAATAACAGAGTTAAACTCTTTGAAAAAGAATTTCTGTACCAAAGCGAGCTGGACGAGATTATTTTTTCTTTTAGAGAGTTCGTGGACTACAAAGCCTGTTTAACAAAAGGCAATAACCTCCTGATTGACATCGAAACCGGCAGCGCAGCCTTTGAGCGTTTAAAGGATAGGGTGACTTTAGGCGTGAAGAGATATATCGACGAGAGATTCAGGGGTGCCGCGGATATTAAAATTACCGTATCGAGAAAAAACGAAGCTGACAGCATAAAAAACAGTATGGTTAAAAGAATGATTCGCGATTTGAGGGAATAGGAGGCTTCGATGAAAACTGGGGCTGTTATTGTCGCGGCGGGAATGTCCTCACGCATGAAGGCGTTCAAGCCCATGCTCGAAATCGATTCCGAGAGCGCGGTAAGACGCATCATTTTGACATTGCGGAAGGCTGGTGCGGACCCGATAGTCCTTGTGACAGGCAATCAGGCGGCACTTTTGGAGGAGCATGTTTCCGACCTTGAAGTTGTGTGCCTTAGAAACGAGCAATATGCAACGACTCAGATGATTGATTCCGCAAAAATCGGCTTGGTCTATCTTCTTGACAAATGCGACAGCATCCTTTTCACTCCTGTTGATGTTCCTCTTTTTTCTGTCGGTACCGTAAGAAGTCTGCTCTGCAGCAAAGCGGGCATAGGCGTGCCTGTCTGTGGAGGCAGGGAAGGGCATCCGCTTTTGCTTAATAAGCAGGTCGTCAGCACTCTGCTTGCCAATTCCGGCGAGGGTGGACTGTTCCACGCAGTCGAAAGGAGCGGCTTCGCAAAGCAAAAGGTAGAGGTTGATGACGAAGGTATACTCTTTGACATGGATACTCCGGCGGACTACGAAAAAATGCAAAAGCTGCAAAAGAAGCTGAGCCTTTCCGTCTGCCGCGATTCAACCCGTAAGTATAGGATAAAAAAAGCCGGTGACTGTCCAATGGATACGGGAGAAACGCTATGCGGCACATCTATCTGATACGTCACGGACGGCCTGAGTTTCCGTCTGGAAAAGACTGCTGCATAGGACGAACGAATTATCCGCTTTCAGAGGAAGGTTTTCATCAGGCGAAACTGCTTGGCGGATATTTTTCGGAAATACCTCTTTCAGCCGTTTACTGTAGCACTTTGCTCCGCTCTGTTCAAACAGCCGGAGAGATAGCGCGGGAGGGTTCTCCGGTAATACAGCTCGAAGGCCTGAGTGAAATAGACTGCGGCCTTTGGGAGGGGCTGACCTTTGACGAGATAAAGGAAAAGTATCCGGAGCGTTATGCAAATCGGGGAATTGACCCCATTAAGTTCGCGCCGGAAGGCGGGGAAAACCTTACAGACGGTTTAGCGCGTTTCAGAGCTGCAATGGAACATGTAATTAATGATAGCACCGGCGATGTTGCTGTTGTTGCTCACGCCTCTGTCAATCGCCTGTTTTTGTGTTCGCTGATGAACAGGGAGCTCGGGGAAATCTATTGCATCCCTCAGCCTTATGGGTGTATAAATGAAATATTGCAGGAGTCAGGATTGACAAGCGTAAACCGTACAGCTTATATGCCCGCGGAGTTTCCCGATGAGGAAGCGATAAAAGCTCTTTGGAAGCGCTACAATACGCCTGACAGCGTAATAAAGCATTGCCGGGCGGTTGCGAAAAAAGCAATGTCGCTGGAAAAGAAGCTGGAGGAAAAAGGATACACGCTTAATAAAGGGCTTATCCTTTCCGCCGCTCTCTTGCACGATATAGCCCGCGCCGAGCCGGAGCATGCCTCTAAGGGAGCTCGGTGGATTGAAAAAGAGGGCTACGAAAAAGTAGCGGCTGTCATCGCCGCCCATCAAGAGCTTGACGAATGCGTGACAGACCCGGTTTCAGAAAAAACACTGGTATTTCTTGCGGATAAACTGGTCAGCGGCGACAGGGAAGTCACTCTGGAAGAACGCTTCACATTAAGCACCGCAAAATGCGGCACTGCGGAGGCTATAGCTTCGCACGGAAGAAAATACGAACAGGCAGCGGCTGCTCTTTCACGGGTAGCCTGTCTGCTGGGAAATGACAAAATATGAGGTGGCGTAATGAAACAATTTTTTGAAACGGCTAAACAGCAGATGGCGGAAGGAAACGACGTTGTTCTCGTGACGGTAATCGCCAGCTCCGGCTCTACGCCGAGAGGCTCGGGCGCCAGAATGGTGGTGACAGAGGCGGGCAGAATCTATGGAACCATCGGCGGAGGCGCCGTGGAATATAAATCAACGCTGATGGCTGTCGAAGCGATAAAAAACAAGGCGTCGTTACTCCATGAATTTTGCCTTACGAGAAACGAGGTTGAGGATCTCGGTATGATATGCGGAGGTAATGTGACGGTTTACTTCCACTATGTTCCGCATAACGACGAGGAGTTCCGCGCCCTTGCCGACCATGTTATCGGGCTTATCGACCGCAGAGAGACGAGCTGGCTCATTATGGGCATATCCGAAGGAAACCGCGGAGAAGTTGGCATATTTGGGCTCAAATCGGGTCTGTTCGGAATTAAAACGCTTGATTTCAATTACCGCGAACTGACACATAAGGCTCAGCATATGCTGATAAACGGAAAGCCTTACTACGTCGAGGAGCTGGTGCATTCGGGCAAGGTATTTGTCTTTGGCTGCGGACATGTTGCGCAGGAGCTCGTGCCGGTTCTCGCTCACGTCGGCTTTCGCTGCATAGCGGTGGATGACAGGCCCGAATTCGCTTCCGAGAGCCTTTTCCCCGATGCGGAGCAGGTCATGCTGATAGATTTCAAGAACATCGGTAAAACCATAACCATCACCGAAAATGACGCTGTCTGCGTCATGACCCGCGGACACGCTTACGATACGGACGTAGAGCTGCAGGTTGTGAGCTCACCCGCTTATTATATCGGAGTTATCGGCAGCAGAAGTAAAATCGCGGCTGTCGCCAAGATTCTCAGGGAGCACGGTATCAGCGAAGAACAAATAGCTAGCATACACTCGCCGATAGGTCTGGAAATTATGGCTGAAACTCCGGCTGAAATAGCAATAAGCATCGCCAGCGAAATGATACTCGAACGCGCAAAAAGACTTGGAAAATGACAGAGTGCTTTCACCTGTAAACCTAAACAAAAGGAAAGAGAAAAACACATGAAACAGATTAAAACAACAGAGGCTGTAGGGCAAGTCCTTTGCCACGATCTGACTCAGATTATACCGGGTGTCACAAAGGACGCGAGATTCCGCAAAGGGCATATTGTGACTGAAGAGGATATTCCGGTGCTGCTCTCCATGGGCAAGGAAAATCTCTTTGTCTGGGAAATGCAGCAGGGTATGGTGCATGAGAACGAGGCGGCATACAGGCTTTTGGAGCTCTGCCGGAACGACTCAATGACCCACAGTGAGCCGAAGGAAGGGAAAATCGAGCTTTTTGCAGGCTTCGACGGACTTTTTACAGTCGATGTTGACAGGCTCTTGGATATCAACAGCCAGGATGAAATCATGATAGCCACCCGACACGGCAACACAGCTGTAAAAAAGGGCGACAAGCTGGCCGGAATGCGTGTCATACCGCTTATAATAGAGGATGAAAAGCGTAGAAAAGCGGAGGAAATGGTCGGGGACGCTCCTCTGCTCGGACTGTTTCCGTGGAAACTTCGCACAGCGGCCATTGTTACAACGGGAAGCGAAGTGGCAAAGGGCCTCATCAAGGATGCGTTCACACCGGTTGTTGTTAAAAAGCTCTCTGACTACGGTATTTCTGTCATCCACCATGCTATAGTAGGCGACGAGCAGCAAAAGCTGGTCGAGGAAATACTAAGAGCAAAGTCCAGCGGTGCGGATATGGTCGTCTGCACCGGCGGTATGAGCGTTGATCCGGACGACAAGACGCCGGGCGCTATCCGTGAAAGCGGGGCGAGGGTCGTGCGCTACGGAGCGCCGGTTCTGCCGGGAGCAATGATGCTTCTGGGCTATTACGATGACGGCACTCCGGTAATGGGGCTGCCCGGTTGCGTTATGTACGCGAAAGCTACTATATTTGATCTTTTGCTTCCCCGTATTGTTGCGGGCATCCCGATAACACGCGAGGATATTTCAAAGCTGGGTCACGGCGGACTGTGCCTCGGCTGTGAGCACTGCAATTACCCCGTTTGTCCCTTTGGAAAGGGATACTGAAATTTGATAATTCTCTGCCATAAGTCTCTTCCAAACCCAATTCCAGCAGCAGAGAAAACCGCTGAGAGGCGGCGAAGGGAAATCTCTTTCGCGGGAGAGGTTTCCCTTCCTCTGCTTCTTGGGAGAAAACTTAAAGGCAGCTTTACTTTCAGACGGGCGTTATTGACAATGCCCGAAAACCGATTAAATAAATCGAACAAAAAACTGACCTATTATTTAAAGAAATCTGTTAGTTATTTTTGATTATGAATACTATAATTGAACCAAGGCAGCAGAGAAGTTCGGATTTAGACGTAAGAAAACCGGAATTCAAGAGGAAATGGCGGAATAAATAATGAAGGATACATTTG
>JASDTK010000053.1:3980-5865 GCA_041891555.1 Oscillospiraceae bacterium | reverse complement strand
CGGTGGATACCTGCGTCTGGCCGCTTTTTGAGGTCGAGGAGGGTGTATGGCGGCTCAGTTATACGCCGAAGAAAAAGCTGCCCGTGGAGGACTTTCTCCGCTCGCAGGGCAGATTCCGTCATATGTTCCAAAAGAACAACGAGTGGATGCTCGAGGAAGCGCAGAAGTACGTCGACCAAAAGTGGGAGCGTCTGCTCGAGCGCATCGGCGGCTGATTGGGAAATAATCGAAATTTCTATACAAATACCACCAATGCTATGCTATCATAGTTATAGCGAGGAGGTCGTGATTATGGAGAGTACAATGTTTACAAACGACATTATAATTTCATGGCTGGAATACTTCTCAAAAAACGTGGATATTAGTCTTGCAAAGCTGAAAATGCTGGACATCACGGGGAAAAACAAGAACCTGATACCGGCAATAATGTGCAATAGAGCCGTGCTTGTTTTTACCGATGAGGGGCATCCCGACATTTTCTACGACATGTGGAACGCGGAGCTTGGGGACTGTGAAATCTGGTACAACGAGGGCTCTGACCCGTCCGGCGCGATGAAGCACGACAAGCTTTCCGATATGATAAACCGCGGAATAAACGCGTCCGCCGCCATGCTCATTATAAATCCCAACGCGGCGACGAATTATCAGATAGGCATGGAAAACAGACGTTTCTCCTGCGGCTCGGTAAATTATGTGTGCAGTGAAGTCCGCGCTGTCATAATGAACAAGCTGAACCTCAGGGACGGGGACAATATCTGCATAATCTCCGGCGAAAGCATCGCGGTGGAAGCCGCAATGGTGGCCTCAGAGGGCGGCGTCATCGCCGTCGAGTATGACGGACGCGACCGCAATACCATGAAAGAAAACGTGGATAAATTCGGACTGAACAATGTCACGATTGTCGAATCGCTTGAAAACGGCGTTCTCGAAAAACTGCCGTTGCCGGACAAAGCGTTTATTGTAGCCTCGAAAAGGCTCGGCGCTGAGATTAAGAGTCTGATGGCTGTGAATCCGAATATGGATTTTGTGATTTATTCGCTGGACTTCGAGCTCCTGACAGAAATACCCGCGCTGTTCCGCGAAAACGGGCTCACGCGTACCGAGGCGATACACATCGAGGTGTCGCGCGTAAACAGTAAAAGCATGACAGAGCCTTTCCCGGCTCCATGGCTCATATCGGGGAAAAAAGTGAAAAACGAGAAATGAATAATAGCCCTGCCTGACCTCAAGTGGTGAATAGCCGCGGTCAGGCAGGCTTTTTTTGACAAATAAGTTGAATACAAGGGACAAAGCCCTTATAATATATTTATTCCTGTATAAATCTTGCCGGTGCGGAAACTGAAATATGCCTAAAATGCTTGGAGGCTTAGATATGAATGACATGAACAAGTATGTTGAGCGTTTTTTCGATGAACTCGAGGTTTTTGAAGACATTGAGCGGGGTCACTGCTACAAGATATTTATAAAACAGGCTGTTTTGGAGTTTCTTAACCATGAAACCAAAGAAACCGCCTTTGCGGTCTACCGCACTTTCTTCGACAGCTACAGAATTACCCTGAAGGGCTCATCAAACCCCTTTGTCGATCTGTTGGATGTACTGAAAAGCTACGAGGAGAATGCCGCAGTTCTGATTGACAAGCAGCGCGACCATTACATACACTCGGTCAATGTTTTTATACTCGGCCTTTGCATATACGCGCAAAACTCTAAATACCGCGCCGCCTTCCGCAAATCGGTCATGAACAGAGTTGATTATCCCTATGCCTACGATACGAAAAACGAGGAGTTTTTTTATCGCTGGGGGCTTGCGGCGCTGTTCCACGACGTCGGCTATCCCGTAGAGATAGTCGGTCGGCAGGTAAACAAGTTCATTGATTTCGCAACG
>JASDTK010000053.1:1237-3970 GCA_041891555.1 Oscillospiraceae bacterium | reverse complement strand
CGGACGGCAAAAAAGAAACTGTCAACGTACAGCTTTCCTTTGGTAATTTCGACGCTTTGAACAGTATAGCTGAGGTCACACCGAAACGGGAATTTACCAGATGCTATTTTGACCGCTATGAGGATAGCGTCTACATCGACACGCTTAAGCCCGTTGACCTGCTGGCCCACAAGATACATACTTCTCTCGGAGTAGACCTGAAGACTGTCAAATGCGCGCTCGATGATTTTGTAAATGTCATGGCTCGCTTCGGTTTCATTGATCATGGCTATTACAGCTCGATAATTGTTCTCAAATGGTACGGTTTTCTTATACAGTCGGCTAAGTACAAACCGGAATACTTTTTCTGGCCGGTACTGGACAGCGCAAGTGCAATCCTGCTGCACAACTGCTACAAGAATATGCTGCAGAAAAAGCCTTTCAAGCTCGGAGCGCTCGCTCCCGAAGCTCATCCTATCGCTTATCTTCTCATTCTTTGTGACGAGCTTCAGGAGTGGAACAGGGAAGCCTACGGTATCAAGGACAGGAAGCGCACTCTTGCGGCAGAGGCAAGACTTGAGATTACAGACGAAAAGCTTAATATCACATTGATAACCCATAACGGTTCTCTGCCGGAGGATTTTTCGCGCGAGAAGAAAAAACTCCTGCTTGGACTGCTCGAGATTAACGAGCTTTTCGATACCTTTGCCGTACACTGCAAAGCACTGAAAAAACAGGTTTTGCCGCAGAGAAAAGAGGAACTCATTCCTCGGCCGGCACTCAGTGACCTTGAAAAGCTGGCACGAGCCATTCATGAGCTCTATAATGAAAAACAGCTCGAGCGCTATCCGGAAAGACCGTTGAAATACCCCAGCTTTGACAGGCTGACGGACTCGCTGAAATATTCAAACCTGCGCCAGGCAATGAACATACCTGAAAAACTGCGGCAGATGGGATATGTAATGGGTCCCGCGGACGGTATTGGGGAAAAGATTGAGCGCATCCCGCATGAATATGTCGAGTATCTCGCCGAAAAGGAACACGAGGCGTGGATAGCCGAAAGGAGAGCAACCGGCTGGGTATCCGGCGACCATGTTGACGCGGAGAAAAAGATTACACCGTATCTTGTACCGTACAGTAAACTGAGCGAAGAAATAAAACAGCTTGACCGCGACCCGGTGGAAAACATCCCGAAGCTGCTTTCCCGCATCGGCATGGCAGTCTATAAGAGGGAGATTTGAGTATGGGCTTATTTGATAAACTTAAGAAACAGGAACCCGCGCCTAAAACCACTCTTGTGCCGAATGTGGGCAGAATGCCATACCCCGCCTATCGGGGCAAGGAACCGTATATTTTCATCAGCTATGCCCATCTGGACTACGAAAAGGTCTTCAGCGAAATCAAAACCTTCAACGAGCACGGCTACAACGTCTGGTATGATGAGGGAATCTCGCCCGGCAACGAGTGGACGGACGAAATCGCTTTCGCCCTTGAAAAATGCTCGCTGTTTGTAGTCTTTATAACGCCGAACTCCGCAAATTCAAAAAATGTGCTTAAAGAGATTAACTTTGCCATCGAGGACGGTAAGGCGCTTGTTGCCATTCACCTTGAAAAAACCACGCTGAGCGGCGGCATTAAGCTCCAGATAAGCACGATTCAGGCAATTTTGAAGTACACGATGTCGCAGGAGGAGTACGTCTATAAATACACCACCGCGTTTACAAGGCTTGGCATGCACGCAAAATTAAAGGTTCCCTCCGAAGCTCCCACGCAGACCTTCACAGCGCCGTCTGCCGAGCCGCCCGTTTCTGTTCCCGCGCAACAAGCCAACACAGCTCCGCCGCATTTTGAAAGGGAGATAACCCGAGTTGGCGATTTTATTGTAGAACACGGTCATCTCCATGAATATTTGGGAACAGAGAAGAACATTAAACTGCCGGACATTGTGCAAATAATCGGCTCCCTTGGACAGGGAAGCAAATTTATTGAAACCGTCGATCTCAACAAGGCGGGTGCACTTTTTACCGGTGCCTTTTCCGACTGCCCGAATCTGCGAGAAATCAGAATACCCAGAACCGTTACGATGATTCAGAAAATACCTTTCATGAACTGTCCTCAACTGATGCTTTACTGTTACCGCGACCAGCTTCCGCAGGGCTTTGCGGAGTACTTCGGCGGTAAGGAGATAGTCTATCTGGACGAGGCCCCCGCCGCGACGCCCGCTGCGCCCGATGATAGGGTGGTTTTCAGAAGCTCCGAAATGCGCAGGCTTGTGTGTGCGGAACTGGGAGTCGGAGAGGATACCGTTATTACTAAGGAAATGTGCGACAAGGTGACCGCGATTTCGGTCTGCGGCAATGCAGTGGGACGGAGGTTCAACGCATATACAAACGATGGTACAAATGTCAGAGTCGTTCCAATTGCGGGTACAAACGAAACGATGACCACGGTGGGACGTGGAAGCCTTGACAGTCTGGAGGATGTACCTCTGCTCAGGAACCTGAATAAGCTGATTATTCCATATCAGAGCGTTTACGATTTGACTCCTCTCTCCGGAAGCAAAATCGAAAGACTGGATTTGGCCTCAAACATGTTAGGCGACTTGTCGCCTCTGGCCTCCATGCGCTTTTTAAAAAACCTTGATTTGAGCTACGCTCAGACGGAGTCGTTCGCTGCGCTCGGCAAATCGCGCTCAATTTTACAGATAACGTTTCCGGGAATAAGACAGTCGCAGTTCGATGAGCTGTGCGAAAC
>JASDTK010000053.1:0-1227 GCA_041891555.1 Oscillospiraceae bacterium | reverse complement strand
GTCTCATGCTCAGCTCAAGCAAGAACCTTCAGAGCATAAAAGGCATAGAGAATCTGAAAAATCTGGAGAGCCTGTACATCTGCGAAACGCATGTGGTTGACATCGAGCCGGCGCTGTCGCTGAAATACCTGACGCGCCTCGGTATAAGGGGACTTGGAATTCCTGAGCTTGATATAATCAAACGTTTTACAGGGCTGAAAACGCTTACGACGGATAAAGGTCAGGAAGAGACGATTGCCGGGCTGTACGGCGGGACTTTTCCGTTCAAGGCTTATTGACCAATATCTGAATACTGTGAGTTAAACAAAAAACCGTTCTCATCGAGAACGGTTTTTCTTTATGTAACTGAGCCTGCCGAAGTAACAAATTTATAATACCTGAGTAATATGGGACTGAGGTGAGACAGGTGGATACGAGAGAACTTTTTGCCAGAATGATCAAATGTGAGGCGGGCGGCGAGGGACTCGCCGGAATGAGAGCGGTGGCAACCGTGTGCATGAATCGCGTCAGGGTGCCTTACGGAGAGTACCAGAGGGTAAATTTAGGGAGCCTCAGGAATGTGCTCATGCAAATGTGCCAGTTTTCATGCTATAAGACAACTATCGGCGGAGTGCCGAACATGCAGAATGTGTGGTCGGCAACACCGGAAGATATTCATTATCAGGTGGCCGACTGGGCCATGAACGGAGGCATTTATTCGGGAGTGACTTCTGATTCCTTATGGTATATGAACCCGTTTATGCCCACCTGCCCGAACTTTTTCCCTTATAATCAGACCGGCTATTGGTTTACTAGGATAAACGACCACTGCTTCTATAATCCGATGCCGTCATATGCACAGCCATAAAGGAGGTAATTTATGGCAAACAATGTAAACTGGATGGGCAACAGGGTGCTTGATCAGGGCTCGACGCGTCCGATGCCGCCTCTTTCAGCGGCGGTTCCATCACCAAATCCCGTGGTGCCTGCTATTCCTATGCAGCAGAGTGCTCCCATTACTCCGATACAGCAAAGCATCCCCATCGCCCCGATAACTCAGCAGGGACCGCCGCCGTCAACCGAGAGAGGGTACATACCCTATTATCTTGCATCAAACATAGGAAAAAATGTAAGAGCGGAATTTATAATTGGCACGACACAGTACGCAGACAAAACCGGCATGCTGACGGAGGTGGGGATAAACTATTTCGTTCTGCGGGACGTAAACTCCCGCACGGATGTCATGTG
>JASDTK010000052.1:0-5871 GCA_041891555.1 Oscillospiraceae bacterium | reverse complement strand
GTACTCTGCTCACTGAAGAATACCAGGATAATCTGAGCTGGGGATATCCGATAAGCCAGAAGGCCTTTGATAAGAAGCTCGCAGACGCTATGAAGCAGGAATACACAACGGACGAAAACGGCAATAAGGTTCCTGTATCGCGCGGCGGCATGAGCATGGGCGACGGAATCCAGGTTGATTTCTATGCGCTTACGCAGGAGGAAGCAGATCAGATTAAGGCGCTCGTAAATTCCGTAGACCATACGGCAGTCTATGATCAGAGCCTCACTGATATTATTACCGAGGAGTCGGCATATTTCTTCTCTGGCGAAAAGACCGTTGATCAGGTTGCTGACATCATTCAGAGCCGTATGACGATCTATGTAAACGAACAGAGATAATACTCGCGGCATAACGGGCGGGGCTTTCCCCGCCCGGCAGAAAAAGAGGAAGAATCAATGAAGAAGAAGTGGCATCAGCTCGACGAACGCAAGAAGGATCGTCTGCGCGACCTCGCGTTCCTTTCGCCCAGCATACTGGGAGTCGGTATTTTCTTCATCGTACCTTTTTTTGTCATAGTTTATTACTCGCTGATAAATAATCCGATCCAGCACAGATTTGTTTTTCTCGATAATTTTATAGCGCTGTTTAACAACTCGGCTTTCACGACAGCGGCAAAGAACACTGCGGTTTTCTCCTTGATTGCGGTGCCGCTTGCCGTTGTTCTGTCATTTTTACTCGCGCAAATGCTAGAAAGCCGCATTCCGCTGAAAAGTCAGTTCCGTACTTTTTTTCTCAGCCCGATGATGGTGCCTGTCGCATCAGTCGTTCTCATCTGGCAGGTTATTTTTTCAAACAACGGTACGCTCAACGACTTTCTTTCTCTTTTCGGAATAGATAAAATAGACTGGCTGAAGTCTCAGTACGCTCAGGTTGTCGTAGTTTCGCTTTTCCTGTGGAAAAATCTCGGCTACAACATGATACTATTTATGGCGGCGCTGAACAACATTCCAAGAGAGCTGATTGAGGTCGCCGATATGGATGGGGCGACCCCGTGGTTTAAATTCAGAAATATTGTTGTGCGTTATCTCTCGCCTACAATACTGTTTGTGACGATACTTTCGCTGATAAACTCGTTCAAGGTCTTTCGCGAGGTATATCTGCTCACCGGAGAATACCCTGTGCAAAGCTTATATATGCTGCAGCATTTCATGAACAACACCTTCAAAGCGCTGGACTATCAGAAGCTGTCCGCAGCGGCGGTGCTCATGGCCCTGGTTATGGTTGTTATCATCGCTCTGCTCTTCGTGTTTGAGGACAAGCTCGGAAAGGACGTGGAGGGATGAAAAAGAAACACTATCTCGGCAGAGGCGTTCTCACTCTTGTAGCGGCGTTCTTTGCCCTGGCCTTCCTGCTTCCGACCGCACTGACGATTTCAAATTCCTTCATGTCTCAGTCTGAGATTTCCGCGAACTACGGCGCGGTTTTTGAAAACGCTGCAAACTCATCCAAAACCTACATATCAGATAAAGTGAATCTGAAATTCATACCCGACAAGGTTACCTTCAGCCAATATGCGACGGCGCTGATCAAGAGTCCGGACTATCTTCTCAAGTTCTGGAATTCGGTATTTCTGGTAATCCCGATAGTCCTATTACAGGTAGCGATAGCCTCGCTTGCCGCCTACAGCTTTACCCGATACCGAGGTAAGGCGAAGACCTTTTTGTTCTTCTTTTATGTTATTCTGATGCTTATGCCTTATCAAGTCACGCTTGTTCCAAACTATCTTGTTTCCGACTGGCTTGGAATCATCAACACGCGCTGGTCGATAATCATGCCGGGTGCGTTTGCTCCGTTCAGTGTGTTTTTGCTGACCAAATTTATGCGGCGCATACCCGCATCACTGATTGAAGCCGCAAAGCTTGACGGAGCGGGGGAGTGGCTCATATTTACGAAAATCTGCCTTCCACAGTGCAGAAGCGCGCTGTATTCGATTGCCATTCTGGTTTTCATAGATTACTGGAACATGGTCGAGCAGGCAATTATCCTGCTTCCGGATACGGAAAAGCAGCCGCTTTCCGTCTTTCTGTCGACTATAAACTCTAGCGAAGTCGGACTTGCCTTTGCGGTTGCGACAATATATATGATTCCTTCACTGCTGCTCTTCCTGCACGGCGAGGAAGCGCTGGTTGAGGGTATCACGCATTCCGGCTCCGTCAAGGGCTGAATGGAGAGAGTCTATGTCTGAAATATTATGTAAACCATTTGAAAGGAAATCAGATTATGACAGAACAAAAAGTTAAGAAGCGCGGATGGGTCAAGAACGCTGCCATAATTTTTCTTTCGGTGATGCTTGTATTGACCTTCTTTTCCAACACAATAATGAAGCATTCACTTCCCGAAGTGGCGGCGCAGTATGTCCAGTCCGGCGCAATAAGCGCGAAAATACGCGGGACAGGAACAGTGACCGCAAACGAGAGCTACGAGGTTAAATGTGACCAAACCCGGGAGGTCCTGTCTGTGCCCGTAAAGGTGGGAGACGAGGTCAAAGTGGGCGATACGCTCATCCTCTTCGGCGAAGCTGAAAGTAAAGAGCTTGAGGCCGCACAGAAAGAGCTGGATGACCTGATGCTGAAATATCAGCAGGATTTAATTGATGCAAGCGGCAACACTAACTCGAAAGAAACACTGGCAATAAAACACGCTCAGGAAGCCCTCGACCGGGCAAAGGCGGACAGAGTCGCAAATGTATTTGACGAAGCCTTGCTTGAAAGCGCAAAAAGAGATGTTACGGATACAAAAGCTAACGTGGATGCCAGACAGGCAGAATATGATACTGCTCAGGCAAATTTGGATGCCTTAGGCGGCAAAATAACTAGTTCCGGCGGCAACTATTCAGGTGTTACCACGGCACTCAATGCATTAAATAAAGCGAAAAGCGATTTAGAATCAAAAAAACTGCTCTATGGAACTCAATACGATGCATTGAAAGCCACTGCCGATGCAGCCAGAGGAGCAACGGCCCTGTCTGTATATATGGACTACCTTGCGCAAAGTTATTCAGCATATAAGAGCAGCACTGTTCCGGCCGAAGTTGAAAAGTACAATCAGTATGTAGCTTATACTGCCATATCAGATTGTGAAGACGATGTTGATTCAGCACAGCAGGCATACGATTCTGCGCTAAACGCATACTACAGCTCAACAACAGTCGGAAATGAATATGAATGGAACAGACTCAATAAAATAGTGATTGATGCAAAAGCGAAGCTGACAGCAGCTACAAAAACTGCGACGGCTGCCACGGACAAGCTTAAAGAGCTTCAGGATAAAAAAGCCGCATGGCAGACAGCTGACAACAATGTATACACTTGCCAGATTGCGCTTGATGACGCGACTCAGGCACTGGAGGCCAAGCAGAAGACAGACAGCAAAACGCAGCTCAGCCTCGATGCCGAGAGAAAGCAGATTGCTGAAAAGAAGGCAGATCTCACGAAACTTCAGACTGGTGGAGAGGGCGCCGATGTTAAAAGCAAGGTAAATGGAAAAGTTGCGTCAATAAACGTTTCCGCCGGAAAGACAACGACGGCAGATTCGCCTCTCATGACTATCGAAGTGCCGGATATGGGATACGGGCTCAGCTTCTCGGTGACAACGGAGCAGAGCAAGAAGGTCGCGCTGGGCGATGCCGCCGAAGTTACGAATTACTATGGCGGAGATCCGATAACGGCGACGCTGGTTGGAATTAAATCTGACCCGCAGAACCCCGGAACGAACAAAATACTCAACTTCAAGTTGCAGGGTACTGTCGAAAGCGGCTCTCAGCTAAGCATTGCGCTAGGAGAGCGGGGCGGCAGCTATGAAACAATAGTCCCGAACAGTTCTATACGCTCGGACTCAAACGGTAAATTTGTTTTAGCGGTTATTTCAAAAAACAGTCCGCTAGGGAACAGATATATCGCAACTCGCATCGACGTACAGGTGCTCGCGACGGACGATGTCAACAGCGCGGTCTCAGGAGGCCTTACCACAAGTGATTTCGTAATAACGACTTCGACAAAACCGATTGAGCCGGGTACACAGGTGCGTCTGGCCGATGATTCCTGACAGAGAATGCAGAATGGGGAGGGGCAGGGATGAAAAATAAAAAGACAATATTGTTGTATGCTCTGAATACCCTGTTCTTGATTCTTATCGCGCTCTGTCTTCTTAAAATTCACAGCTACAGCAATGTACTTCTCAGCCAGCAGGCTGCAGACTACTGGAAGGGTGACAGCAAGGAGCGTTTTGCGCAGGTTTCGTGCTTTTTTCCGGTGGATAAGCCGACAAGTACCGATGCAATTAAGGCTTTTCGAAAAACCATTGACAGCAAGCTCGTTGACGCCGGCGTAGAGCCTAAGGATGACGGAGAATACTGGACGGACTGCTACTCAGTCAGAGAAAGCCTTACAGTCAAGGGTGATCGCAATTCGTCGGAGGCGACGGTAATCGGCGTCGGAGGAGACTTTTTTCTGTTCCACCCTTACGAGCTTCTGTCGGGAAGCTACATTGCGGAAGACGATCTGATGAAAGATAGAGTCATACTGGATTATGAGCTGGCATGGAAGCTTTTTGGCGGTGAGCAGCTCGCGGGAATGACGGTTACAATAGACGGTAAGCCATACTATGTGGCGGGCGTCGTACGCAGAGAAACAGACGAGTTTTCCGATAAAGCTTTTTCCGGGGAACCGGTGATGTTCATGTCATACGATACGCTTTCCTCACTGAAAGCAGGGACCGATGGTGGTATGAGCACCGGGGCGGCTTCGGGCGCCGGTATCGACTGCTATGAAATCGCAATGCCCGATCCGATTTCAAATTTTGCAAAAGCCTTTGTTACAGATAGCTTCAAAACCGCAAAAGGTGTTGTAGTCGAAAACAGCACGCGCTATAGTTTTTCGAGTATTTTCAGCATGTTCAGGAAATTCGGAAGCCGCTCAATCTATGACAGCGGCGTAATCTATCCCTATTGGGAGAATGCCGCGAGAGTTTCAGAGGTATATGTAGCCCGGCTTTATGTTTTTATCCTTCTTCTTGCAATTTTCCCGTTTATTTGCCTGATAGTTCTTGCCGCAAGGCTTATTAAGCGCCTCACTATTAAGACAAAAATCCTCAAATTCCAGCTTGCGGACGCATGGGACGACAGATACGCGCGGGAAGCAAGCTGGAAGGAGCGCAGAGCTCAGAAGCGTATAGCAAAGAATCTTAAGAAGCACGAGCGTAGCAGGAAACGTAAAGAAAACCCTCCAAAAAGAGTTCCTGCAACGGGACAAAAAGCCTTACCCGCCGAAAATGCGGATGCCCTTGAAAAAGAGTTTGTTCCGGATATTGAGAGCATAGTCCGCGAGATTATGGAGGAAATGCGCCCCGGTAATAAGCCATAATAATAAGACGCAGGTACATATTTTATGTGCCTGCGTCTTATTAATTCTGCTGATGGTATGCCCCATGCTTACCTCAGCCCAAGAGCCGCGATGTGCTCACGCGCGAGCGCGCTGACACCGTCAAAATCAACATTGGGATTAAAAATATTTTCGATACGATCATGTATTATCTTGGCGTCATTGAGCGATGAACAGGCTTCGTGCATCAGGCCATCCTTCATTTTTTCGCAGCGTCGAAGCTCGGCTCTGTTTTTCTTTATCTTTTCGATGTCGATCAGAGCATCAAGTCTGATATGCCGGCCTTCTTGAATATCGCCGAGAGCAGTACCGGAGCATAGAAATCCGAGTCTGAGAGAGGGAACGAGCGCGGCCTCGATTTCCTCGGGAATAAGAGGGTCAGGGCATACGATTACGTCATACCCTGCATCAAGAGCCGCCTGAACTATGCATTGTAATGCGGACAAACCCA
>JASDTK010000051.1:0-5897 GCA_041891555.1 Oscillospiraceae bacterium | reverse complement strand
TGCCAGCGTAAACTTTTTTGCATTAAGGGGTTGACTTCTTATAGTTAGTCACCTCAAAATAAGTGTCTGCGTTTTTCGCGTTATTATTCGCAAAGTGCCGTTGTCACGAACTGCGACCACGTCTCCATCTGTTCAGAAAGAGCCGGAAGCTCGGAGCGTTTGACCCAAAAGCCTTCGAGCTTATCTGTTTCCAGCACGGAGACCTCGCCCGTTATCTCAAGGGTGAAGGAAAGCCCGAGATGTACGGAACCGACCTCCGTCAAATCGTCATTTATCATGCCTCGCGGCGTCATTTTGCCCATGCATTCGATTTTAACCTCTTCCTCAATCTCACGCTTCATTCCCCGGAACAGCACATCGTCGCCGTGTCCATCCGTTTCGGGGTTAATGTGTCCACCGACACCGATGGACAGCAGTCCGTGCAGACGGGTTTCGTTGCCCTTTTTGAGCCTGCGGGTTACAAAAACCTCGTCGCCGCGGCATAGCGTGACATAGGGAATAATTTGCTTGTGTGAGGGATCGTTCTCCGCTTCCGGACGGGGCAGAAATTCATAGTTCTTAAGTATTATGTCAACCAATTTGCCGCAGTTTTCTGTTACAATGCCTTTTTGCGGAATGTACTCGGCGATGAGTTCTCTTTTTACTGTCAGCACGTTTTCCATAAGGATATGACGCTCCTTCTTGTCGATTAAGAAAATAATACCACAAAAAACGCAGTGTTAAAAGGCATTTTATATTTGCATGTATGTTAAAAAAATAATAAAAAGAATAGCTATTGTCAAAGCAGCGCTAATTTGGTAATATCAAATAAGTTTCTTTTAATGGAGGTTCCTAATATGGACAAATTGTTTATTCCGGGTGATATTCTTCTGCCGAAAAATGCTGATATGGGATTGTGGAGCGTCATAGCCTGCGACCAGTATACATCTCAGCCCGAATACTGGGACTCGATTGCCACAAGAGTCGGAGACGCGCCGTCGACTCTGAAGCTTATTTTGCCGGAGGCCTATCTTGATACGAAGGACACTCCCGCGGAGACGGAAAAAATCAACCGCACTATGGAAGAATACCTGAAAAAGGGCGTATTTAAAACAGTTGAAAACTCTTACATATATGTCGAACGCGGACTTACCGTTGGAAAAATCCGTCGGGGACTTATAGGTCTGATCGATCTTGAGGCCTATGATTACCGCGCGGATTCCGTTTCGCCCATCCACGCTACGGAGGGTACGGTGGAATCCCGTCTGCCGCCGCGGGTAAAAATCCGCGAGAGCGCATGCCTTGAGCTGCCTCACATCGTTGTTTTTGTCGATGATCCGGAAGATATGGTTTTCGCAGGTCTGGAAAAGGGAGAAACGCTTTATGATTTCGATCTTATGGACGGCGGCGGGCATATTTCGGGTAAGCGCATAACGGGAAAAGCCGCCGAAAGAGTACAAAGTGCGCTCGAAACACTTGCAAAGCCTGATTATCTGGAGAAACGCTATGCTCTCAAGGGCAGGGCGCCTGTCATTATCGCGATGGGCGACGGAAACCACAGTCTTGCGACGGCCCGCCTCTGCTGGGAAAAAATTAAGGAAGGCCTTACGCCCGCAGAGAGAGAAACACACCCCGCCCGTTTCGGACTGGTGGAGCTTGTCAATATCCATGATCCTTCCATTGAGTTCGAGCCTATCCACAGAGTAATCTTTGATACCGATACGAATAACTATTTTGAGGAAGCGGAGAACTACTTTGAAGCCATAAAAGGCGAGGGGAATACATCGCACAAAATCACGCTTGCCTGCGGAGCAAGCACCGAAGAAATTACTGTAAAGGGACTGACTATCGGTAATGTAATAGGTGCTTCACAGCGTTTCTGCGTCGAATACATAGAAAAACACGGCGGAAAGCTCGACTACATCCACGACGACGATACGGCGCTGGAAATGGCGGAGCGCTCGGGCTGCGCGGGACTCCTTCTGCCCGCGATGGATAAAAATGAGCTTTTCCCCTCAATCATGTTCAGCGGAGTTTTTCCCGCTAAGAGCTTTTCAATAGGCCCCGCGCGCGATAAAAGATACTATCTTGAGTGCAGAAAAATCAAATAACCGAATTTGATACTATTATCAGAACCCGGCAGCTTAAAAGGCTGTCGGTTTTTTTATGCTCTTATGGAAAGTAAAAACTTATTTTTGTCCGCATATTGCGAGGACAAGTCAAATAAGATTTACAGGAGGTGAACGAATGACAAACACAGTACAGGAATTTATCAGAGCCGCGAGGCTGCTGCCGCCCTGTCTGCGCACGGAGGTTTTAAACCTGCCGGAGGACGCTATAGACAAGGCTGAGGAAATCAGGCTGCGCGCGGGCAGAGCGCCGACGCTTGTCCTCGCCGGAGATGAAATTGAAATTCTGCCGGCGCACAGGATAGCGGCTTCCGAGCTGCAGCTCGTGCTCGAAATCGCAACCCGCGCGTCAGCCCATACATATGCCGACAGCATAAGGCAGGGTTTCGTGACCGCGGAGGGCGGCTGCCGCGTAGGACTCTGCGGGACAGCCGTAACCGAGGACAATAAAATCACAAGCGTCCGACGGCTTTCCTCACTCTGTGTGCGTATACCGAGAGAAAAGCAGGGCTGCGCGGACGAGGTGTTCAAAACTCTTACGGACGGCGGCTTCAGATCCACTCTCATCGTTTCACCCCCCGGCGCCGGAAAAACGACTCTGCTTCGTGAGCTTGTTCGCCTTATGTCTGAGAGCGGAACAAGAATTTCTCTCGTTGACGAGCGAAGTGAGGTGGCGGGTACCTTTGAGGGGCAGCCCTGCTTTGATGTCGGCTCCAGAACGGATGTCTTAACGGGCGCTCCGAAGAGCGAGGGCATTTTTCTGCTGCTGCGGGCAATGGCTCCTCAGCTCATAGCCTTCGACGAGATAACTTCGCCGGAGGACATCGAAGCCGCTGAAACGGCGTCCAACTGCGGCGTCAATCTTCTCGCTACCGCGCACGGCGGCGGCATCTCAGACCTCAGCGAAAGGGCGCTTTACAAAAAACTGCTGGACAGGCGTATTTTTGCGAGAGCCGTGATAATAGAAAATAACAGGGGCAGGAGGAGCTATAGGGTGGAGGACTTGACGTGAAGGCAGTCGGTGCAATTTTTCTTGTCTGCGCCTGCACGCTGTTCGGTATCGGACAGGCGAGAAAGCTGTATTTCAGGCGGGGCTGTCTTGCCGACGCTATGGACGCCCTGCGTTTCATAAGCGCGGAGCTTAAAAACGGGGCCGTACCCATACCCGAAATTTTTGCGGAGCTTCGCCGTTTGCCCGACAGCAGGCTGCACAGCTTCTTTGAAATTCTTTGTACAAAGATGGAAGCCTTCGGAGACGAGAGCCTTTCAGAAATATGGGGCGGCAGCGTCATGAATGACCGAACAATATCGCTTTCACAGGGACAGCGACAGGAGCTGTCCAGGGTCGGTGCTTATCTCGGCAGATACTCGGAAGCCGAACAGTCCGACGCAATCGCGGCCTGTACTGAGCATTTGGCGATTGAACTTAAAAGGAGCTCGGACAAGGCCAGAGAGGGCGCAAAGCTTTTCACGGGACTGGGACTGACCTTCGGGCTTATGCTTGCGGCTGTTTTACTGTGATGGGTGCTTTTTGATAACATACGGGAGGATACTATGGACGTTGACCTCATATTCAAGATAGCCGCAGTCGGAATTCTTGTTGCCGTGCTGAACATACTGCTGACCCGTTCGGGGCGCGACGATCAGGCCCTTATGGTAACGCTGGCGGCGCTTGTCGTCGTGCTTGCGCTGGTCGTCCAGCAGATAAGCAGTCTGTTTTTACTTATAAAAAGTCTTTTCGGGCTGTAGTTATGGAACTCATCATCAAAGCCGTCGTTATCGGCTTAGCGGGGGCGGTCCTGACCCTAATTATAAAGAAAACAAATCCGGAGCTTTCAACGCTCCTAACGCTTACAGTCTGTATGGTGATTGTCGGAATGTCGATGAAGATATTTTCCTCTATTACGGAGGTGCTCAATCTCGTGGAGCTCGAATCGGGTTTTTCCTCCACTTATACGGCGCCAATTCTCAAGTGCGTCGGAATCGGCATAACCGCAAGGATGGGCAGCGATATATGCAAGGACTCGGGACAGGAAGCCGTCGCGTCCGGTGTCGAAATCTGCGGCGCGGTCTGCGCGCTGTATGTCTCGCTTCCGCTGATTAAAACAATGCTGCGAATGATAGGTGAACTGGCGTGAAAAAAGCGCGAATGATACTCTGCTTTATGTTTATCATGTTTTCAATGTCCGGATTCGCTCACGCCGAGACAACGGACGGACAAGCTGCCGCAACTGATGCCAACGCGGTCCTTCCTCCGGAAATTGCCGAGCAGTCAGAAGCTCTGGATGCGGACAGCGTAATTGACGCTCTGCCGCGGGACGCGAGGACTATACTCGGAGATATCTCTCTCACCGATACCGATATGGGGAACAAGGGCTTTCAGGCGGTGCTGGATACGATTAAAGACAGCATCCTGGGTATATTCAAAAACGCTCTCAGCTCCGCCGCTAAGATACTAACGGTAGTCGTGCTCTGCACGGCGGCGAGCTCTGCGATGAACGAAGGCGGAGTACGCGACATGGTAACGCTTGGCGGAACCGTCGCGGTTTCGGCAATCGCCATCAGCAACGTGCATTCGTTTATCGGACTGGGCGTTGAGACTCTGACGGCGCTGTCCGATTTTTCAAAGGCGCTGCTGCCTGTAATGTGCTCTGCCGCGGCAAGCGCGGGGGCAATTACCTCAGCCTCGGCAAAGTACGCGGCAACAGCCCTGTTTATGGATATACTTATCACCATATCGGTTGACATAATATTGCCACTCATCAGCCTCTACCTCGCTGCTACAATCGCAAACGCCGCGCTTTCAAAGGACTCACTGGCGAATGTGGCAAAGCTTTTAAAGTGGCTCTGTACGACGGCGCTGACTCTGCTGATGATGGCTTTTACTGCATATCTCGGTATGACCGGGCTAATTTCCGGCAAGGCGGACGAGGTCGCTACGAGGCTTACAAAAACGGCTCTCGGAACCGTTCTGCCGGTGGTCGGGAGCATAGTTTCGGACGCGGCGGAGACTCTGGTCGCGGGAGCCGGCATAATCAGAAACGCAATAGGTATCTTCGGCTTTCTCGCGGTAGCTGCGATATGCCTCACGCCGTTTCTGACTCTGGGACTGCACTATCTTGTTTATAAAGGGACAGCGGCTTTCACGGAAGCGCTCGCAGACAAGCGTATGGCTGAGCTTGTTTCCGATGTCGGCGCGGCATTTGGAATGCTTCTCGCGCTTGTCGGCTGTGGCGGCATGATGCTTTTCTTCTCGATTATTTCGAGCATGAAGGCGGTGAGCGGAATATGACGGAGTTCGCGGGCGAATGGGTCAGGGCGATTGCGGGGGCCGCCCTCATCTGCGCCGCGGCGACGGCGCTGACGCCGAAGGGCAAGGTCAAGAACGTTCTCAAGCTCCTCTGTGGAATAGTCCTTATTACAGCAATGATAAATCCGATACTGAAACAGGATTTTCCGAACGTGTCGATGGATATGTCGGAATACAGAAAGCAAGCGGACGAAATAATCGGCAAGTCCAAAGAAAAGGAAAACAGTCTGTCAAGAACTATCATAGAGGACGAACTGGAAACATATATATTGGACAAAGCGAAAAGCCTGAACGTCCAGCTTCAAAGCGTTGAGGTCTCGGCAAAGTGGGGTGATGAGGGATGCTGGTATCCCTATGAGGTTCGTTTAAAAGCGGACATACCGGATAGGGAGAAAAATCTGATTTCAAACAGTAGCGAAGCGGACCTGGGTGTTCCGGACGAAAGACAGTATTGGAGCGGTTATGAAGGATAACGGACA
>JASDTK010000050.1:0-5902 GCA_041891555.1 Oscillospiraceae bacterium | reverse complement strand
AACGGGGGCTTTAGTCCCCCGTTCCTTTATCCTGTTTCATAATCGAAAATATGCTTTCGTCCTAATCCTCCTAATTCCACCGTTCCAAAGCTCGGCTCAAGCTCTCCAAAACACCGCTTCAGGTGTACGGATGCCTACGCCCTCCACAAAATCGCACACAACGCCAACACACGCGCGACGAAGTGCTAAGCGCTGCTTATACGACGTGCAGTGCTTCACCTTTTTCGTGCTTTATAGGTTTTTTTGCAGAATTGTCGTCATCGGCCGTTTCATCAATGTAATCTCGGACAGTAGCTGGCACGTGTTTTTCATAAAGCTTTTGGAGTGCATCGGCAAGCGCCTTCTCTATGGACAGCTCTTTCTTCTCCATATATTTTTTAGTAGCTCGGAGTATTTCGGCGTCCACGCTTATAGAGATGGTCTCTTGTTTCATCAGCGCATACCTCCCAAAAAGTCAAACCCGATGACTTCTATTCTTGGCTCAAGCTCGGGCTCTTTTCCTGTAAACCCTGGGATTTCCGCAAACTTCTCACTATACTTTTGGATTTGTTCCTCACTCAATGATGCGAAGTCACCGTCCAAGCTATCCCCACAAATAAAAAAAGGGCCACAAATAATATCTGCGCCCAGCCTCCGGTTGGGTTCCATACCGTTTAGTTTTCCCTCCTCATTGACCACAGCGATAGAGCCGTCGTCCAAATAAACGCACTCAATTAAACCGCCCACCTCATGCTGCAGACCCCTAAGCTCGTTTGGGATTTCCTTGATTTCTGGAGGCTTACCTACCTCAATTTTTAAAACCTTAATTATGTTTTCTTTCATTGTGAGATTGTCCTTTCGTAATTTATATATGGTATCGCAAGCCATGCCGTCCAGTTTCTGTCTTGCAGTTTTGTTTTAACAACACCGTACTTAGTGCCCATGGCTTCAATTACCTCACCGTTTCCGATGTAAACACCAATGTGTCCCTTGTGCCAAACCGCAAGGCCGGGGGTGTCGGGCATGGTGCTCATGCTGCCCTTTGTAGTCGCCACTTGGTACATTTGGTCGGCAGAGATGTCAGGCATGCCGTTTGTGCCATAGCCAATCTCGAGAGTGTTAGAGTCCAGCCAGCCATAGCCTTTTATAAGGCCAACACAGTCGGTCGTGCGACCGTTCAGCCAGTTTTCTTCAATGAAATTTTTGTACTTGCCAACGCCGTCAGGGTACTGACTGAGCTTGCTTGCGAATATTTGAGGTGTAAGAACCCAGCCACAGGTCCCCCAAACATAGCCCCAACCGTTTTCAAATGCTTGCTGCGCATAGGCGACAAGGTCGTGACTGTTTTTAGTGGAGATATCCGTGAAGCCACTCACATCAATTTTTGTTTCGCCGCCCTCTCCACGCAGTATGTCACCTGTAAAGCTGTCACCGGCACCTGAAATATGCTTAAATACATCCGCGGCACTTTCCCTTTGAGTAGTTGTGACTGTGATAGGAAGTCTGCCGTATACGGTATCCGTTGGCAGTGGAACCGCAACAATATAGGACTCAACAACCTCGTTTCCCTCCGCATCGGTGTAGATAGCTGTGCGCTCCTCATAGCGCACAAAGCTGTCAACAAAGCCTTGAATGTCGATGGAGTCGGGATGGTCTGTGCCAAAATATAACGCATAAAAAACAGACTTGACGTGTGTTCCGTCAAGTCCATTTCCGTTCTCTGTCATAGCATTTACCCTTGCCACCTCGCTGTCCACGACAGCAAAAGCAGACTGCATTTCCTCGATGTGCCGGCGGTAATCTTCCGGTGTGTTTTCGGAGATTTCACCTCCGTAGAAGCACAGATCCGCAGCGGCAGTGTTATGCTGTGAGGTGGCGGAGAGAAGGGTGCAGAGCATAACGATGAATAAAATCAAGGGCGAGAGTACGGCTGCGAGCAACCATCCCACGCCCTTTCGGAGCTTTTTATCGGTCAGAACTGTTGCGGCAATCTTTGCAACTGCCGCTCCGGATACGGCAGCCATCTATCTTCCTCCCGCCGTGCCGAACATTGATTCCTTATACTCCGGGGCGTGGACGGCAAGATTGTAGCGTTCATTGCCGCATTTATAAAGGCACACGCCCTGCTGGGGGTACTTGATGAGCTTGTACTCCGACTCTTCAAGCTGCAAGGTGTCCATGTAAAATCTCGAATCCACCGAACCTGCGTTGAATAAAAACTGATGCACCGGAATGGAGAACAGAGGCTTTGTCAGCTCTGCAATGCCTGGCAGTGCGAAGTCCTCTAGGTTTTGTGAGCTTAAAATAACCGCCGATTCCTTTTTGCGGACTCGTTTCATAAAGCTCCTGATGTACTCAATTACCGTCTTGTTAGTTAAAAACAAGTACAGCTCATCAAGGGCGGCAACGGTATTTCCTACGGTAAGAAGTCTATCGCTCATATAGGAAAGCACGTTAAACAGCAGGGCGTTCTTTACATTTTGGCTCGCCTGCAGCAGCCCTTTCACTCCGAAAACAATGAAACGGTCACTTGTAACATTGGTCTGTCCGGTGAAAAATTTGCTCTCTGCACCCTCACACATGGAGTGAAGTCCAAGGAGAATGTCCTGCAACAAATCTTTGGGATACAAGGGGCTTTCCTTATTGTCGTAGTACCTATATTCCATTTCAATGAGGGCATAGAGGTCGGATAAAATCGGGTAATCGGTGGGTTTTAGTTTTGCAAATTCCGTGCTGTCGCTGATGTTCCACTTGGAATACAGCTTTGAAAGCATGATTTCTACTGTGTCAATGTGGCGGTCATCAAAGTCCTTGTAGCTGCGAATAAAGTCCTTCAAGAACGAGATGTGCTGACTTAATTTTGTGGATTGTACAAATGCTGCTGGAACTCCTTTTTCATTAAGCTCTTCACCTGTGTCCCAGCTCTTTGGCTCGAGAGGGTTAATCATGTAATGCCCACTCATTAAATCCACGAAGCAGCCACCCAAGTTTTCGCACAGGTCCGCAAATTCATGCTCGGGATCAAGCACGATTACATTTTTTCCGCTCTCTAAAATATTGCAAAGAATGAGCTTTAGAAGGTAGCTTTTGCCCTGTCCTGAGTTGCCCAAAATGAGGATGTTGGCATTTGTTTTGTCCTCGTCACGCTGGTTGAAGTCAACAATAATGTTACTGCCGAACTTGTCCTTGCCAAGATAAAAACCGTTGCTGTTGGTCTTGCCGGAGTAGTTGAGGGGGAAAAGATTTGCAACAGAGCTTACTGGAAGCACTCGCTCAAGCTGAGTTCCCAGCGCATTTCTTCCAGTGGGGCTTGCAGAGAGAAAACCCTCCTTTTGACGGAGAATCAGCCTGTCCACGTTGAGCTTTGAGCGGACAAGCTCCGTAAGCACCTCGGTTTGAAGCTGTTTTAGGCTGTCATAATCGTTTGCGATTAGCTCGATGTAGACGGCGCAGTGAATAAGCGGCTCACGGTTTCGCTGCATGTTGCTTAGCACATCAGCCACATCCTGCAGGTTGTTTTGCGCTTTTATGTTTTCCTTCATATTGTCAGCGGAGGCGTACATGCGGTTTTTGTTTGATGCGTTATCGAGGATTTTCTTTTCCTCCATGTATTTTACTTGTCGTGAATATATGTGCAGGGTTACGCCGTCTTTTTCTCCTAGCCGGCGAAGTATTGCCTGCTCGGCTGTGCTTGTTGGGTATTCGCGTAAGGCGAAAACACAGCGGTAGGTGTTGCCGCAAATGTAGTGGTCGGTAAAAAATCTGATTACAGATGGCGCAATCATATCCGCAAAGGACTTGAGCTGTGCCTTCGATGTGGTGCACTTATTATTCTTTTTCATAGCTCGGCATCTTTCCTTTCATCGTTTTAGTCACAAAAAAGCAAGCCCCCGAACGAAGCTTGCTTTTTTAAAGCGTTGTTGTGCAGCTCCGCTTTTAGGTCGGCCCTGTATCAGAAACCAAAATCAACGTAAATGACAGTTTTAATCGTCTATCCACTTTTCCCCGTCGTAATCCTGCAAAAAATCGCTTGTGACATTTTGCTCGAAATAGACAGAGAGAATTCTCATATAGTCGGCTTTGGTTGCTCGCCTTACCGTGAAACCCTGCTCTTTTATGCTTTTTTCTATATTAGAAAGGTATGCATAAATATTGTTATCCTTCTCGTTTTTGAGACGAAGAACAAATATAAATTCCCTTGCCGTTGCCATCTGAATTTGCATTTTGTCGAGGCTCTTGAGGTCTTGCTCCAAGAGCTTTCGCACAACGGGGTTTTCTTCCTCCTCCATTCGGCTTTTGAGATATTCCTTGTTGGCATCAAAGTTTTCTTTGGAGCTAAGACACAGGATTTCAATCTCTGCCATACTTTTCAGTACATTGGCGAGAGCGTTTATTTTTCCAGCCACACTGCTTTCTGAAAGAACAGAGATGTTTGTTGGCTTCACGAGGAAGTATACAAGCTCGTCCTCCTCTCTTTTTATGCTGTATGACGTAATTTCACCAATGCCAACAAGGGCCTTGGTGGGGTTTTTGCCTTTTTTAATCCTCATTTTTCACAGCTTCCTTTGTAGTTGAATTCGGGCATATACTGTTTTGCTGAATTTGGCGAAGACTCAATCTGTCCATTCGTAATATTGCTGTTTAGTTATAAAAAAAGCCACCGCAGATCGAATGAAGTCCAAAATGCTGGTGTCCGAAAAGCGGATGGAAAGAAAGCCATAGACCGCTGTTATAACAAAGGGAATGAGCGTTCCCAGCTGAGCTAAGGCAAAGACTGAGATTAAAATTCCAATGCCAAAAACGGCAACATCACGCAGCTGCCACAGCCAGAGAGCTGCCTTCGCTTTCAGGTTGTCGGGGTAGATATACATTGTTTTCCTCGCATTCATATTTTACATTTTAACAACGAGTAGGTACTCCTCATAAGGAGGAGTTCTCAATTCCGTCAAACAGACTTCTTGACGCCATCATATTTTGCTCCAACCTTATTTCGGTGCCACGGTCTGCACTACAGTTCGAGTAGTATTGACTGCTGCCTGCGCCGTATAAACTGCCGACATGACATTTGCTTTGGTTGAGGTGTCCAGCCCAAAAGCACCGCAAATTCTCGGCACCTCGCCAGCTGAGAGCATTAACCCAAGGCCCAAAAGTGCGTGATCTCGAATGACCATTAGCCCTGCGGTTAAGATTGTTGCCTGCAAAAAGGTGGTCAGGCAAAGCCCAATGACCTGCTTACACCATTGGTAAAAACCGTCCACATAACCGCGTGGCACGCTGAACATGTACAAGCTGCCTACAGAAATTTGTATAAGCAAAATACCGCCGCGCTTGAGGTTTGCGAAAAAAACCTTGATGACGGAATATCCCATCATAACGATTAGGAAAAGCATCAATAGCGGGTTCGTAGCGCCGGTTATGCCGCCGAAGCCACTTTCTGAGCTTTCCCTGAGTATAGTATCGGCAACAGCTCCGAAGTCAGTGCCGTAACCGGTAATTCCTGCAGTCATGCTCGCCTGCAAATTGACAGAGAGCTTAAAAAGCTCAACAGGTACAAGGGTAAAAAGAGAAACAGCCAGAAAACCCTTTAGAGCATTAAGCAAGGCATCCTTGACACTTCCTCTGCCGGACTGATATTCCATGCCCGTTTCAAACGCTGACACAACAAGTCCTGTCACGTAGAGCGTCCACGCGAGATAGGAAAAGAACAGAACGATTGACTTCACCCAGCCCATATCAAAAAGCTCCACACCCATATTGCCCATCTGAGAGAAAAAGCTGCCCAGAAAACCAACTATTTGGCTGTAGCACCAGTCGATGAACTGGTCCATCACATCACCGAGCAAAAAGTCCCATATAAACAAAAGCAACCACGTATAATAAAAACCATCTCGAAGGGGGTGGTTTTTATTATTTCTCCTTTCTT
>JASDTK010000049.1:1557-5918 GCA_041891555.1 Oscillospiraceae bacterium | reverse complement strand
ACAATGCTGCCCGCGGCGGAACCGCGGCACTGACCTACCGGTATTCCCTGAGCCTTGGCGTATCCGATACAGTCGGACGTAATCAGAAAATAGTCCGTAAAACCCATTTTATGTATCATGTCGAGCTCATATGCGAGCTGGGTTCGCAGCTTTCTTATCTCCTCGTCCGCGTTATCGTAACTATATACATGTGCATACTTCTTTGCAAATCCCGCGTCGCTGAGCTTCTTCAGGTATTCAAAGCCGTTCGTTTCGCCTATCGGCAGCTGAAAACTTGGCAGGTGATAGTGCCCGAACTCAAAGTCGAAATTACAATTTTCCGCAATGAGGTTAGTATTGTCAGCGGCCTCGCTCATCTCCGGGAATTCCGGAAACAGCTCCCGCATTTCATCCTCGGATTTCAGGTAAAACTCGTTGCCCTGAAACTTCATTCTGTCGGGCTCATCGACTGTCTTGCCCATCTGGATGCACATCAGGACGTCCTGATAGCGCGAGTCCTCTTTATTAAGATAGTGCGCGTCGTTCGTCAGCACGAGAGGTATTCCTGTTTCATGGTGGAGTCTGATAAGTCCCTCAGCGGCGACTCGCTCCTCACGTATTCCGTGCGACTGGAGCTCAAGATAAAAGCCGTCTTTTCCGAAAAGCTCCGCAAGCTCCAGCGCCCGTTCTTTCGCTCCCGAATAATCGTCCTTTATGATTTTCTGCTGCACCTCGCCCGCTACACATCCGGAAAGGCAGATGAGTCCCTCCGAGTGCTCGTGAAGCAGCCTCCAGTCGATACGCGGCTTAACATAAAAGCCCTCCATAAAGCCTTCGCTGACAAGATAGCAGAGATTGTGATAGCCTGTCTCATTTCTGCATAATAGTATCAGATGGGAATAGTTGCTGTCAGAACCATATTCCCTGTCCGTCATCGAGCGCGGCGCGACATAGACCTCACAGCCGATTATCGGCTTGATGCCAGCTTTTTTTGCCGCCTTATAAAAAGCCACAGCGCCGTACATGACGCCGTGGTCGGTTATCGCAAGGGCAGTCTGTCCGAGATTTTTTGCGCACTGCGCCATACTATCGATACGGCAGGCGCCGTCAAGAAGGCTATACTCACTGTGGACGTGCAGGTGAACAAACGACATGGACGACGCTCCTTCTCTTAATGATCTATCCGAGATATTCCGTCAGTCTGCGGAGCCTGTGGCTGATGCAGGATTTACTGACGGGCGGTATGGCGAGCGCGGCAAGATCGACTAAGCTCGCTTCGGGGTTTGCGATGCGCAGAAGAGCGGCTTCGCGCAGCTTGTCCGGAAGCCCGTTAAGGCCCGTAGTGCGCTCAATACGGCGTATTGCCTCGAGCTGATCCTGCGCCGCGAGCACAATCTTGTCAGCGTTCGCGCTGTCGCAGTTGACTCGCCTGTTGACAGCGTTGCGCATATCCTTTTCGATTTTCGCGGACATAATGTCCATCGCCGAAACAGTGGCCCCGATGAGCGTAAAAAAGTCCTCAATCGCCTCGGACTGTTTGAAATAGATGACGTAATTCCCCCCGCGCGAAGCGTCCTTCGGAGAAAAGCCCAGCTCCAGCAAAATCGAAAAAGTCTCGCGGGACACGTTGAAGTGGTCGGTCACGAGCTCCAAATGATAGCTCTTCGAGGGGTCTGTGATGCTCCCTCCGGCGAGGAAGGCTCCCCGCAAAAAAGAGGCCTTGCAGCAGTTTTCCTCGATGGCTCCAAGGTTCACATGGTGGGCAAGTATGCCCTTTGCTTCATACCCGTAGGCCGCGAAAATCTGACGGATATGCTCCTTATTTGTTATCGAAAACGTCTGCTTTCCGATTAAATCCGCTGAAGGAGCGGAATCGAAGCCCACATTGAAGGCTCTCTTAAACAGCTTTGGAAGGCGCTCGGCAAACAAAAGGCTTGAGGTTACAATTCTTATTTCGTCAGCCGTGAACATGTTGCAGTAAAGCAGAATTCCATAGGCTTCCGCCAGAGCGCAGCAATGCTTCTGAATCGGGACTCGGCAAAGCTCCGCTTTTGTATCCGACGAAAAAGACATACGCTCACCTCCTTAGCAACAAATTTCAAAACCTCAGCCGAATATTTTGGTCGGCGACTTTTCTCTGTATAAATCCATGATTTCTTCCGCGAGACACTGAGGATTGTGCCTTGCAAGGCCACCGGTACAATCGAGCATCGGACGAAGTATCGTTGTAACTCCCAGCCTTTCAAGTTCCTCAGTATCTACTACGGTTCCTGTCGCTCCCTGCTGTCTGTAGCGGGCGGCAACATCCTCCGGAAGCGGTTCTGAGTTGGCCAAGCAATAATCGAATAGCTTTCGCCCTGAGTGCAGAAACAGCGCCCTCACATGGTCGGAGGCCGTATAGTTCTCCGTTTCGCCGTCCTGCGTTGAGACATTAAGCACATACACCTTAAGCGCTTCAGAGTTTTCGATTGCTTCGGACACGCCTTTTGTCAGCAGGTTCGGAATAATACTCGTATACAGACTTCCCGGACCTAGCACAATCAGCTCCGCTTTTTTTATCGCATCTAAGCTCTCTTTCAGAGCCTGGGGATTTTCGGGTATAAGCGCGACCTTCGTTATGCGCCTCGATGACTGCTTTTTGTGTTCTCGTATTTTTGATTCGCCGAAGACTTCAGTTCCGTCGTCAAAGCACGCCATAAGGCGCACATCCTCGGTTGTTACGGGCAGCACCCTGCCGGTGATAGCCAGAACCTCGCTGAGTCTGCACACAGCTTCATAAAAGGACCCGGAAATGTCATTGAGCGCGGCCAGAAACAGGTTTCCCATGCTCTGCCCTTTGAGCGCGCCCTCCGTGAAGCGATAGCCCAGAAGCTGCTCCATAGTCGGCTCCGTATTAGCGAGAGCCTGAAGGCAGTTGCGCACATCTCCCGGAGGCAGCATTCCAAGCTCGTCTCTCAGTGTTCCTGAAGAGCCCCCGTCGTCCGCCATTGTGACTATGGCGGTTAATTTGCTTGTGTGGAGCTTAAGACCCCTCAGCATATTTGAAAGACCCGTTCCGCCCCCGATAACGACGACAGACGGCTCCGCTTTTTGCCTTGCCATACAAACTTCTCCTTCACCGCGGCTGAATCGGAGCTGCGGGCGGGTTTATTGCGTCTTACGTTCAGAACTATTTCTGGATGTCCCTGTTGATGTTCTGCGCCGCGTAACCGAGGCCTTCGATATAGTCCGCAAGCGCTCTTGCAATGGCGACTGACCGATGGTGCCCCCCCGTACAGCCGATTGAAATTGAAAGGCTCATCTTTCCCTCCTCCACATAAAGCGGCAGAAGGAACTTCATTAAATCCTGCAGCTTTTCCATAAACTCTTTTGTCATGTTGTTTTGCATGACAAAGCGGCTCACGGCCTTGTCCAGCCCGTTCAGCTCCCGAAGCTCCGAGACATAGAAGGGATTCGGCAGAAATCTGACGTCGAACACTAGATCGCTTTCGAGCGGAATACCATATTTATAACCGAAGGACATGACGTTGACGACGAGCTTCCGCTTTGAATCCCCGCCGACAAAAAGCCTGAACATCTCACTCTGGAGCATTCCGAGCGTGAGATTTGAGGTATTGATTATATAGTCGGCTCTCTCTCGTACAGGCGCGAGGAGCTTAATCTCGTTATTTATTGCCTCCTCAACAGTGGCACCCGGAACCGTCAGCGGATGGCGTCTGCGCGTTTCCTTATAGCGGTTTACTATGATATCGGGGTCAGCCTCGACAAAAAGAATACGGTAATCACAGCCCAAATCCCAAAGCCCGTCAAGCACCTCGAAAAGCTCATCAAAGTTCGCCCTTTCGCGTATGTCCGTAACCAGCGCAACCTTTTCATAGCGCTCGCCGGCGGCAAGGCATATCTGTGCGAATTTAGGTATCAGAGCTATAGGCATATTGTCTACGCAGTAATATTCAAGATCCTCAAGGATGTCCGCCGTGCGGGACTTCCCCGCTCCCGAGAGCCCCGATATAATCAGAAATTCCATAGCCATGCTCCTCTTACTTTATTCAGACGTTTTCGATAATTTTGACTTCGGGCTCAAGCATTATCCCCGTCCGAACGTAAACTTTTTCCCTGATAAGCTCCATTAATCTGATGACGTCGTCAAAGCTCGCTTCTCCGCGGTTAATCACAAAGCCCGCGTGCTTCTCCGAAACCTGCGCTCCGCCTACGGCGTATCCCTTCAGCCCGGCCTCCTCTATGAGCGCCGCGGCATAGCCGTTTTGAGGTCTTTTAAAAGTGCTTCCGGCGGATGGCTTATCAAGCGGTTGCGAAGCCCGGCGTTTTTCGGAAAGCTCGCGCATTCTGCCGAGTATTTCATCCTCTTTTCCCGTGTCCAG
>JASDTK010000049.1:0-1547 GCA_041891555.1 Oscillospiraceae bacterium | reverse complement strand
TTCTCCGTGTCGGAAAACGCGGTGTGTCTATAGGTAAAATCGAGCTCTTCTATGGGCTTTTCGCGTAAAACGAGGTCAACATCCAGAAAAGTAACAGACCGGACGACCATCTTCATCTCGCCACCATAGGCTCCCGCGTTCATACATACGGCTCCGCCCAGCGTACCCGGAATTCCGTGAGCGAACTCAAGCCCGGTTAGAGAAAAGTGCGCACATTCGGCAGCGAGCTTTGCAAGGCTCACGCCGCATAGAGCACAAATATCGGTGTCCCCACGTCTTTCTCTCGTGCTCATGCCCTCCGCCATCCTTATTACGAAGCGGCGAAGCGGAGCATCCGTTACGAGCAAATTTGTCCCGTTTCCGATAATAAGAGGCTTTACGCCCTTCTTACGAAGAAATTTGCAGAGCTTCTCGGTTTCTGCTGTGGATGACGGCAGAGCCATTACAGCCGCCTCTCCCCCGATTCTGAAAGAGCAGTGGTTTTTCATCGGCTCGTTTTTGCGCAGCTCCAGTTCCGGCATACAGTCCACAAGTTCGCTTGTAAGGAGGGCAAAATCGTCCATAAACGCTCCTTTTATAAAAGAGATATCAAAACATATCGTTGTCAACACATTGATCGTGCATGCGCTCGAGATCTTCAGCCGCGTTATAGCCGAGCTTTTTCTGGCGATTGTTCATCGCGGCGAGCTCTAAGATAACAGCGAGGTTTCGCCCGGGCCGGACGGGTATCGTCACGCTCGGGACCTCGACGCCCAGAATTTCTGTATATTCCGATTCCACGCCGAGTCTGTCATAGGGCTTGTAGTCGTCCCAGTTTTCCAGATTGACCACCAGATGTATAGTCTGCGATGACTTCACGGCTCCTACACCGAAGATATAGCGCGCGTTCACAACGCCGATGCCCCTAAACTCCATGTAGTGCCGTATGAGCGCGGGAGCCTCTCCGACAAGGTTGTTATGCGATATTCTCTTGATTTCAACCGCATCGTCCGCTATCAGCCTGTGACCGCGCTTAATGAGCTCCAGCGCCGTTTCGCTCTTTCCTATGCCACTGTCTCCCGTGATGAGAAGGCCCTCGCCATAGACCTCAACCAGTACCCCGTGTATTGTCTTGCGCGGAGCGAGATGGAAATGCAGCGAGCTTATAAGCTGCGCCATAAATTCGGAAGTATTCATTTCCGAGGTGAAGATATTTACATCGTATTTCTCGGCGAGCTCTATAAGCTCCGGAAACGGCATGACCTGATGGCAGATAACAAGAGCGCAGGGACGCCGCATCAGCAGTCCCTCAATTGCCTTAAATCTTGCCTCAGGGTCGAGCCTCTCCAGAAAAGTGTGCTCCTGCTTTCCGGATATGAGCATACGCAGCGGATCGTAATATTCAAAGAAACCCGCGAACTGAAGCCCCGGCCTGCCGACCGCCATGCTGTATATTCTTTCCGTTTCATAGTCCTTCGAAACATGGACTGTTTTCAGCTCATGTTCCTTAACCAGCCGACATAGCAGTACCGAATAGTCTTCTGCCATAGCTTTCACCCACCTTAAAC
>JASDTK010000048.1:0-5950 GCA_041891555.1 Oscillospiraceae bacterium | reverse complement strand
GAATAAACTGATTCGGGATGTCAGCTTTACGGTCAGAGCAGGAGAAATCGTAGGAGTGGCGGGACTTGTGGGCTCGGGGCGCTCTGAACTCCTGAAGACAATTTACGGCGTATACAAAGTCAGAAAAGGTCGTATCATGCTGAACGGGAAGATCTGCATAATCGATTCGCCCGAAATGGCGCTGAGGCACGGTATTGCCATGGTACCGGAAAACAGGAAGTCAGAAGGCCTTATTCTGGATGGAACCGTAAAGGAAAACATTGTTCTTTCGGTTTTAGGCAGGATATCAAAATTTGATTTTGTGAGCAGAAAAGCAATAAACGGCGTTGCCGCCGGAGCCATAAAATACTTCGAAATAAGAACACCTTCAAAAAACCAGAAGATTATACGTCTGAGCGGCGGAAATCAGCAAAAAGCAATTTTTGCCAGAATAGCCGAAATTGGTCCAAAGATTCTGCTTCTGGATGAACCGACCCGCGGTATCGACATCGGTTCGAAGGTGGATATATATAATAAAATACTGGATTTTGCGGAGAAGGGAACGGCGATTGTTCTTGTTTCATCCGACTTGACCGATATACTTGGAATGTCCGACAGAGTTCTGGTCATGAAGGAAGGCAAAATGGTTGCCGAAATGGAAACCAGAGGCGCTTCTTCAAAAGCGATAATGGATTACGCGACTGGGGGCAGATAGCGGATGGGAAAAGCGAAAAACAGAAAAAAATTAGAGCTTCGCGGCAATCTGTCCATTTTGATGGGACTTATCGTATTGTGTGTCTTTTTCAGTATTACCGCAGACAGGTTTTTAACGGCAGGAAACCTTATCGGAATGCTGCTTCAGGTAACAAACATAGGTATTGTTGCAATCGGAGGTATGTTCGTTATACTCACGGGGGGAATCGATCTTTCAGCGGGCTCGATGACCGCTCTTGTCGGTCTGCTTATGGCCGGCTTTTGCGTCGATAACGGATTTCCTGTTGTTGTTGCGATACTCATGGGCTTCGCTGCCGGCATAGGGCTTGGCTTTCTGAACGGTCTGAGTGTGACAAGGCTTCGGCTCTCTCCGTTTATCGTCACTCTGGCTATGCAGTCCATGCTCCGCGGGCTCGCAAACGTATACTCAATGGGAACAACGATTTACGGAATGCCTGACAGCTTTAACTTTGTAGGCGGAGCCTCGCTGTTCGGAATAATTCCGGTTCCTGTGATTCTTCTGGTTGTGCTATTCATAATAGGACATCTTGTTCTGTCAAAAACAGTATTCGGACATCAGGTATATGCCGTAGGCGGAAACCGTGAGGCGGCTTATCTCGCGGGCATTAATGTCAAACGTGTCGAGATGATAACATATGTTATAGCGGCCGCCATGACCTCAATTGCCGCCCTCGTGCTTACGGGAAGACTTGCTGCTGCCCTTCCCACAGCCGCCGAAGGACTGGAATTTAGCGCCATTTCTGCTATTGTCATTGGCGGAGGCTCACTAAGCGGCGGCAAGGGGAACATGCTGGGTACCTTCATCGGAGTACTGATTATCGGCGTTTTAAATAACGGGCTAAGTCTGCTCAATATTTCACCGTTCTGGTCAAAATTTGCGCAGGGCCTCATTATATTCGTCGCGGTGCTTATAGACGCGATAAACCAAAGGCGTGTGCAAAGTAAGGCTTGATTATTCTACCCGAATTGTTTTAAACAATTTGCCGGTCCTTCTCTCCATGTTCTCATAAAGATGACCGGTATGCTTACGCTTCTGTTTGTTGTGATCTTCACACATTGATCGAGAGAATTAAAAGGAACAGGTCTTTCGGAAAAACCGAAAGACCTGTTCCTTTTAGTGAAAAAGCCTATTTGATAGGGGCAAGCATTTCCGCGAGTGCTTTAACCTTGGAAACATGCGAAACCGCTAGTATCTCGTCATTTGCCTCAAGCACTGTGTCACCGCGTGGAATAACCAAATCGGAGTGTCTGATAACGCCGAATATTACACACTCGACTGGCAAGCTGAGATCACGGAGCGACTTGCCGACGACAGAGGACTTTGGATGCACTTTTTCCTGAACGAGGGAGTGTTGGCCCTTGTTCAGCTTCATAATCGTCATCATGTCGCCCAAGGACATTTCTTCGGCGACCAGATGAGCCATTACGTCGGCTTCGTTAAGCCCGACATCGACACCCATTTCGGGAGTGAATACCCAGCTGTTTTTTGGATTGTTCACACGGGCGATCACACGGGGAACCGCAAACTCAAATTTTGCAAGTGTGGAGATAACAAGATTGTCCTCGTCTTTTGCTGTGACCGCAACAACAACGTCTGCCTTTGCGATTCCTGCGTTTTCAAGAATGATGGGGTCAGTAAAACCGCCTGCAACGACTGTTCCCTCAGGCAGTTCATTCTGTAAAAGAGAGAGCTGCTTTGCGCGTTCCTCAACAACGGTTATATTATGGCCGTCTTTAAGCAGCAGGTTTGCAAGATATGAACCGACCTGTCCGCCTCCAACTATTAAAACCTTCATATTTTCACACCCTTTCCTTACGCCAGACCAAGTATAGTTTTCAGGCGATCGCTTGATGTTACCGCGACAGCGATGTTCACAAGGTCTCTCTTCTGGAATTCGGTTCCGAGAGTCGGAAGAAAGGTCTTGTTGTTTCGCGTAATCGCTGTCACTATGAATTCACCGGCAGATGTCAGTTCTCGTACCGTGCGTCCCACAAGCAGGGCAGGTACTTCAAGCTCAACAACATCGACGTCCCCACTTCCGAAGCTGACGACAGTATTTAGCTGTGAATAGCACAGCAGATCATAGACACGGGTTATGCCCCATGTCGCGGGGTCGATAGTCTGGATACCTAAACGCTTGTAGATTTCGGCCTTTCGCTGGTCGTAAAGCCGGGCAACGACCTTGGGCACTCTGAATATCTGACTGGCGATACGGGCGATAACCGCGTTCGCCTCATCACTTGATGTAACAGCGGCAAGCCCGTCTGCACGCTCTATGCCGGCCTGTAAAAGAATGTCGCGATCGAAACCCACGCCGGTAACTGTCTTACCTGAAAAGTTTTTTGGCAGACGCTCAAAAGCAGCGGGGTCGAGGTCAATGACGGTGACGCTGTGGCCGTTCTGTGTGAGCGCTTTAGCTAAGCCCGCGCCCATGCGTCCGCATCCTACAATAATTATTTTCATATCGGAACCTCCTATTTCGATTTTTGCGCTTTGTTTGATTTGCGTTTATCACGGCTGCGCACAATCGCCTTGCGGATTTCCTCAAGAGCGATAATCACAACCGGCCAGATGAGCAGGAACGCCCAATCGACGAGACGAAGCGGAGCTGTGTTAAACAGCTTGTGAGTAAATGGTGCGTACACCAATATCGAAAGCAGCGAAAGCTCCACAAGTATGCCTATGAGAACCATACGGTTTTTAAAGATGCCGACCTTAAACACGGATTCCCGTTCGGTTCGGCAGTTGAAGACCATGCCTATCTGACAGAAGACTATAGCAGCAAGAGTCATTGTTGTCGCCATCATATAGACCGAGCCGGAGGACTGCATAGGAACAGTCGGCCAGCCAAACTGATGATACAGGAAGTAGAAAGAGAGCATTGCAAAAGCTGACTCGAGAACACCCAGCCAAAGGAATGCGCGGAACATCAATGGACGATTAAGCAACGATTCTTTTCTCGGACGGGGCGGACGATCCATGATGCCATGTTCGGGAAGCTCGGTTCCAAGAGCAATCGCGGGAACCATGTCTGTGCCGAGGTCGATGGCAAGCACCTGCATAACCGTAAGGGGCAGGGGAATGACACCGCCGGAAAACAGATAGAAAATGCAGGGAACAGCTTCCGGCATGTTACTGTTAAGTATATAGGTAGAGAACTTGCGGATGTTGTTGTAAACCGCGCGGCCTTCTTCAACCGCGTGAACGATTGAAGCGAAGTTGTCGTCCGTCAAAATCATGTCTGCCGCTTCCTTAGCAACGTCGGTTCCGGTAATGCCCATTGCAACGCCGATATCGGCCTTTTTGAGAGCAGGGGAGTCGTTGACGCCGTCACCCGTGACAGCGACAACATTGCCCAACTCCTGAAGCGCCGAAACGACTCGCAGCTTCTGCTCGGGAGCGACTCGGGCAAAGATAACCTCGTCGTGAAGAGCTTCTTTAAGAGCGTTATCGTCGATTTTTTCAAGCTCAATGCCCGTGAGTATACGGGGGTGCTCGCCGCTGACGATTCCGATTCTGCGGGCGATGCTCTCAGCGGTAAGGCCGTAGTCGCCTGTAACCATAATTATGCGTATACCCGCGTGATGGCATTCCTCAACGGCAGCAGCTACCTCGGGGCGGGGAGGATCCATCATCGCTATGAGACCGAGGAAGGTCATATCCTGCTCGACAAGCTCGGGCGTATAGGCGCTCAGCGCAGCGGGTAGGCCTATCTCTTCGGTGATTTTGCGTACGGCAACAGCGAGAACACGTAGGCCGTTGCGGGCGTAATTGTCGTTTGCGTCCATGATTTTTTCACGGAGGCTATCTTCAAGCACGGTTTCCTTGCCATCACTTATATATTTCGTGCAAAGCTCAAGAACCTCTTTCGGTGCGCCCTTAATATAAGCAGCCTTATTGGCACCGAAGGAAGCATCGCTGATTTGATGTATCGTTGACATGCGCTTGCGGTTCGATTCAAAGGGAAGCTCACGCAGACGCGGAGTGCGCCGCTGCTCGTCGCTAAGGTTAATGCCGCCCTTTTGGGCAGCTACGAGCATACAGGCCTCAGTCGGGTCGCCGAGAACAGTCCAGCGCGATGATTCCTCGTCGGGAGGAACAAGGCGCGAGTTGTTACACAGACCGGCACAGACAAGAAGCGAGCGAAGCTCACTGTCGTTATCCTGTGTCGCCTGTTTGTTGCCGTTTAAAATCTGGCCGTCCGGCGCATAGCCGACGCCTGTGACCTTATACTGTCTGTCAACCATCCAGAGGTCAGATACCGTCATTTCATTTTGGGTCAGAGTTCCGGTTTTATCGGTGCAGATGACCGTTGTGCAACCCAGAGTCTCAACAGCGGAAAGACGCTTTACAAGCGCGTTCCTTTTTGCCATACGCTGAACGCCCATGGCGAGAGACAATGTAACCGTCGGCAGAAGTCCTTCAGGAATGAAGGCAACTATCATGCCCATACCAAAAATAAAGCTTTCATATACATTCGCTTTGGCGAGCAGAACAGCGGCGACGAAGAAGAACGCGCCGATACCGACCGCCATAAAGGATACAATTTTTGTGACCTTGCCAAGCTCGACCTGCAGAGGGCTCAAGTCTTCACTCTGGCTCTGTGTAAGACCTGCGATTTTGCCGAATTCGGTGCTCATACCGGTTGCGAAAACAACAGCCTTTCCGGTACCGGAGGCTACGTTTGTTCCTGCAAAAACAAGGTTTGGCTCTTCAACGTGCGTTAAATCGCTGCGGAGAACGGCCTCCTTAGTTTTGCTGACAGCATGCGACTCACCGGTTAAGGTGGACTGGTCCACCTTGAGATCGCTTTCCTCGACAAGCCTTGCGTCGGAAGAAATCTTGTCACCTTCTGCTAGAATAATTATATCACCGGGTACAAGCTCTTCCGCAAGAATACGCTGCTCCTCGCCATCACGGATAACATGGGCATAGGAAGGCAAGAGCTTTTTTAATGCTTCCGTTGCCTTTTCCGCGCGGAATTCCTGCATGAAGCTGAATACTCCGTTGATAACGTTTACGAGCCAAATTGCGATGCCAAGCTGCGGCATATGCGCAATAAAGCCCACGAAACCGCCGACCCAGAGCAGGATAGCCATCAGGTGAGTAAAATTCGAAAGGAATTTTACGATAAGTGGCTTTCCTTTGACTTCTTTGATTGTGTTGCTGCCGTACTTAGCCAGCCGATCTTCAGCATCAGCCTTCGTTAAACCCGAAGGGCTTATGCCCATTGCG
>JASDTK010000047.1:0-6036 GCA_041891555.1 Oscillospiraceae bacterium | reverse complement strand
TCATTGGTCAGGATTGGTCAAACCAATATTTGCATTACTGACCTTTCCTGATTATCATAATAGCATAGGTCAAAGATAGTCAAAGTCAAAGGCCAACAAAAGAAGAGGTGACTGTATGGGAACAAGCGATATGATAGCGAGCTTTATTATTGACGCTCTGGAACACGCGGGCGGAATCGCCGAGCTTCAGCGTTCCAATCTGGCCGAAAAATTCAGCTGTGTCCCGAGCCAGATAAACTATGTGATTTCAACAAGATTTTCTCCCGAGCACGGCTACGTCGTCGAGTCCCGACGGGGCGGCGGCGGTTTTATACGGATAACGAGAGTTCAGGCAAGTCCCGAGCGGCTCATTATGCACACGGTAAATGCCGTCGGTGAAAGTCTTGATCTTCGTACAGCCGCTGCCTTTGTTTCGAATATGCTCGGCTCGGACGCGATTGACAGTAGAACTGCAGGACTAATTATGACGGCAATCAGTGACAATTCTCTGCGTCCCATAGCCCCGGAACACCGCGACATTGTAAGGGCTTCAATTTTCAAGCAACTGCTGGTCAGTATTTTGGCAGTTTTTGAATAAACAACATATATTTTTAAGGAGGTAATTTTCATGAAATGCGAAAAATGCAACAACGAGGCTGTATTCCATTATCAGTCGAATATAAACGGTGAAAAAAGCGAGTATCATCTCTGCGCGGACTGCGCAAATAAGGCAGGCTTTGGTGAGATGCTCGAATTCCGTCCCCGTTCCATGTTCGACAGCTTCTTCAGAGAACCCTTCGGTCTCATGGACAGCTTTTTCAAAGACCCCTTCGGTTCCTTCGGTACTCTTGCCGACGGTTTCTTCGGAAGAAGCCTACTCGCTCCAACTCTCGAAGCTCCCAGTGTGAATATCGCAGTCGGCGAGCCTGAAAAAGCGACAGAAACTGAAGAAAAAGCGAAGGATAATATCCCCAGGGACGCGGGTGAGGAGTTCCGTAAAAAGCGTGAGCTCTTTGCGCTGAGGCATCAGCTGAGAGGCGCCGTCAGAGCGGAAGAATTTGAAAAAGCGGCCGAGCTTCGGGATAAGATACGCGAACTCGAGAAATAATTACTAAATAAAACCATTGAAAATCCATTTCGAGGAGGAATGTGAATGCGTAACCAGGATAGATTTACCGAAAGAGCGCAGGTAGCTCTTTCAAAAGCACAGGAAGCCGCGCAGAATATGGGCCACAGCTATGTAGGGACGGAGCACATCCTCCTCGGAGTGGCTCTTGAGGGCGAAGGTCTGGGCGCGAAAATACTGCGTGATAACGGCTTAGATGACGCGCTGATTTCCGAGCTTCTGGAAAAATTCGTGGGGCGCGGCGCTCCGGGTACTCCGGCACAGGGTCTCACGCCCGACGCCAAGCGCGTTATTGAGCTTTCGATTATCGACGCAAACCGTCTGGGCCACAGCTACATCGGCACAGAGCACCTGCTTATGGGTATGCTCCGTGAGCCCGACTGCGCGGGCGCAAGGCTGATTTCCTCCACGGGAATTGACCTTAACAAAATATATACCGACATCGTCAATGTTTTTCGCAGCTCCGATTACCGCCAGACGCCTCCTCAGGCGTCGCAGGCTGCCGTGCGCAACGGCAAAAAGACTGAGACGAAGGTTCTCGACCAGTTCAGCCGCGACCTCACAGTGGCGGCACAGGAGGGACAACTCGATCCTGTTATCGGACGTTCGCGCGAAATTCAACGTGTTATTCAAATCCTTTCCCGCCGCACAAAGAACAACCCCGTTCTCATAGGTGAGCCGGGCGTCGGCAAAACCGCGATAGCCGAAGGCCTTGCGCAGATGGTCATTTCCGGCGACGTACCCGAGGATCTGCGCGGAAAACGCATAGTCTCTCTCGACCTCACAGGCATGCTTGCGGGCACAAAGTACCGCGGTGATTTCGAGGAGCGTATCAAAACCGCTCTGAAGGAGACTCAAAAGGCCGGAGACGTTATTCTGTTTATAGATGAACTCCACACAATAATCGGTGCGGGCGCCGCGGAGGGCGCGATTGACGCCGCCAACATTATTAAGCCCGCTCTCGGAAGAGGCGAAATACAGGTCATCGGCGCGACGACACTCGACGAGTACAGAAAGCACATTGAGAAGGACGCCGCGCTGGAGCGCAGATTCCAGCCTGTCATGGTCGACGAGCCCACAGCCGAGGAATCGGTAGAGATTATCACCGGTCTGCGCGACAGATATGAAGCTCATCACAAGCTCAAAATAACAGACGAGGCTATACGCGCCGCCGTTACGATGTCCGGCCGCTATATAAATGACCGCTACCTTCCCGACAAGGCAATTGACCTCATGGATGAAGCCTGCTCCCGCGTGCGTATGAAAACGCTGACCGCTCCCGACGAGCTCAAGGTTATCGAAAAGCGCAGCGACGCCCTTATAAACGAAAAAGAGTCCGCAATCAAGGCTCAGGACTTCGAGGAAGCCGCAAAAATTCGCGATAAGGAAAAAAAGCAGCGTGAAGAGCTCGACGCCGCCCGCAAAAAGTGGGACGAAAAGCGCGGCGGTATGGTGAGATGCGTAACCGAGGAGGATATTGCCGAGGTCGTCTCCGGCTGGACCGGCATACCCGTTACAAGCCTTACCGAAAGTGAAAGCGACAGGCTCCTAAAAATGGAGGAAATTCTTCACAAACGCGTAATCGGACAAAACGAGGCGGTTTCGGCGGTTTCCCGCGCGATACGCCGCGGACGCGTAGGCCTCAAGGATCCGAAGCGTCCGGTCGGCAGCTTCCTGTTCCTGGGCCCGACGGGAGTCGGCAAAACGGAACTTTGCAAGGCTCTCGCGGAAGCGGTGTTCGGCGACGAGAACGCCATGATAAGGATAGATATGTCCGAATATATGGAAAAGCACACCGTCTCGAAGCTCATCGGCTCGCCTCCGGGCTACGTCGGCTATGACGAGGGAGGCCAGCTCACGGAAAAGGTGCGGCGCAAGCCCTACTCCGTCATACTCTTCGACGAAATTGAGAAGGCTCACGAGGATGTTTTTAACATCATGCTCCAGATAATGGACGATGGCATACTCACCGACTCGCAGGGCAGGAAGGTAAACTTCAAAAACACCATCATAGTCATGACCTCAAACATCGGAGCGCGCAACATCACCGACAAGCAGAAAACTCTCGGCTTCGCCGACGCCGACCTTAAAACCAGCGGTATTAAAAACGTCGAAGAAATCCGCCAGCTCGTTATGAAGGATTTAAAAAGCACCTTCCGTCCGGAATTTCTGAACCGTATAGACGAAACAATAGTTTTTTCGCAGCTCTCCCGCGAGGACATCAGAAAAATTGCGGAAAACATGATCGCAATCGTTGCAAAAAGACTTGAAGACGTCGGCATATCGCTTTCCGTTACGGAAGAGGCGCTTGACAAACTCGGCGAGGACGGCTTTGATCCCGTCTATGGCGCGCGTCCTCTACGCCGCACTATCCAATCCACCATTGAGGATGCGGCGGCTGAAAAGCTGCTTGACGGCTCCCTGAAGGCCGGTGAAAAGGCGAACGCAAGCGTTGAGGACGGAAAAATCGTTTTGAAGAAGGCAATTTAACAAATTTCTCTTTCAATAATTAGTGAATAGTGTTAAAATACTCCTGCCTGTCTCAGGCAGGAGTATTATTTCAGGGCCAATTTGGCATTCGGGACAGGCTCATCGGAGGTATAAAGATAAATGTCTGAAGATTACAGCTACGAAGAAAAACTGGCGGGACAGAAGATGACAAAAGAGGAACGCTACTCGAAGATGATGGAATATATGAACAGTGTTCCCGATTTTAATTATCACAACGGTATTAAGATTACCGAATTCAGAGACAATTTTGCGGCGTGCAGAGTTGAACTCTCTCCTGAAGCGATTAACGCGCAGGGTATGGCGCACGGCGGCCTTATATTCTCGATGTGCGACGTTGCGGCCGGCTTTGCGGCGGCATCAATAGACCGGCGCTGTGTCACTCAGGCCGCGAACATATATTTTCTGCGGCCCGCGCAGGGAGCGTATCTGATAGCGAAGGCCGAGCCTATCAAGGTCGGAAAAACCGTATCGGTCATTGAGGCCAAGGTCTATGACGATAAGGAACGCCTCGTTGCCGAGGCCACGTTCTCGATTTTTTACACCTGAGTTCAGAAAGAGGCAAAGCGGTGCTCCGCTTTGCCTCTTAATAATTATTGAGTTTGGTTCGTTACCTGTCGTATTCGCTGAAACAGCCCAGACAGACCTTTTTACCCTCGACAAGCCTAATTTTATCCTCGCGCGCTCTTTCGCCGCATTTCTCACATACCACCGACTGAAAAAGCCTGGCCGGTTCAGGAAGCTCAAACACGGGCTTTGTAAGCGAAAACAGCTCGTCTGTCGGCGCGTTCAGAAGATAGTTTAATCTCTCCTCTCGGGTCATATCTCTGCCGTCGAACTTGAAATACAGCCTTACCGACTCGCCGCTCTTGCGGAAATAAAAGTTGAAAGCCATCTTCCCCATAGGCTTATAGATGAGGTTGCCTTTGCCGAAGGTACATCCCAGAAGGCTCTGTACCGCGTCGACGGCGCAGGTGTCATTCTCGGTTATGCATACAAGCTCCTCGTCAACTGCCGCGTTTGTCGGTATATGCTCCTCAAGCGCCTGACAGGCCTTGAAGCCTACCGCAAGTCCCGGACATTCGTGGCCGTGAAACTTAACTGCTTTTTCCCATTTATCCTTGTCGTACACAGGATTCACTCTCCTTTGTATCTGTAGTTTAATTTTAGGTATTTTCATATAACCGTATTATATCTCAGATAGGCTGAAAGCTCAAGCGACCTTATTCAATTTATCGACAGAGCTTCAGCATATCTCGGTTTCCGGATAATAATGGGAAAGTATCTCGCGGTAATCGAAGCCGTTTCGCGCCATGACGTTTGCTCCGTACTGGCTCATTCCCAGACCGTGACCGTAGCCCGTCACGGTAAAAGTAAAAACGCCGTCCTTATAATCAAGCTTGAACGCCGTACTGCGCAGCTCAAAGAGCTTTCGTATCTCCGATCCTGTCAGGACAGTCTTTCCTATTGTCATATTTCTTACCCTGCCGCTGTCGTCCAGCTCCGTATCCGTAACCCATTTTGAAGGATCGTCGGGAAATACGGCGTCGGATTTTAAAAGGAGAACGGTTTCACGAAAGTTTTCCTTTGCAACTTCGACCGTTGTAACAAAATTCGGAACATCGGTCTCCGTTTCCGGACTATTTACGCTAACGAGATAGGGAACATCGCCCCACAGCTCACTTCCGCTTTCGGTTTTTCCTGCCGACGAGGAGTGAAACGACGCAAGAATCGGCTCGCCCGAATATGTCAGCACCTGTCCGTCCGTATCCGTAACGGCATTTCTGATCGCCCCCATGTACTCATCAAACTTGTCTCCCCAGTTTCCCCTCAGCTCCGTTTCTTCGGAACAGGCCATGCAGCAACCCGCTTCAGTACAGACGTCCGCCTGCGGGTGCTTGGGGTTTAAGTGCTTCGTGCAGTAAACAATGTAGGTTCTTGCCGCGACTGCCTGCGCTTTCAGCGCCTCCTCGGAAAAGGTCGCCGGCACCTCTGCCGCCAGCACATAGGGCAGATAGTCAGCCATCGTCACCTCCTTCACCTCTTCTCCGTCCAAAACTGTAAAGGTAAGCTCTTTGTCTGGCAGCTTCTCATAAACGCTTACAATACCCGACGGCGAGGGAGACGCGGAAAACGAAGGAGTCGGCGAAGGCTCGTCCTGAAGATATACACCGCTGACGTTTTCCTTCATAAACAGCACGGGCATAATAATTGCGGCCATAGCCAGAAGGATCGAGACCCAGATTATTCGTTTCATCTTCTCACCCCGATTTGTAGTTGACGCTTAAGTAAAAAAAGTATAGAATGATTCGTGCAAATACTGGAAAGCGACATAGGGCTCGCCCCTTGCCTTTTAGTTCCCACAGTAATTATATTTTGACTGGAAGGTTAATATGCGAAAGAAATCATTAATACTCTGCGGC
>JASDTK010000046.1:0-6041 GCA_041891555.1 Oscillospiraceae bacterium | reverse complement strand
CGATACGGTAAAAAAGTGCTTGCCCGTATTCTCCGCCATGCTTAATACTATGCGGCTCTACCCAGAAAATATGCGCTCCGCGGCGCTTCGCGGCTTTATTAACGCGACCGACTGCGCGGATTATCTTGTAAAAAAAGGCCTACCCTTCCGCGACGCGTATACAGTTGTCGGAAAGCTTGTGAGTCTTTGCATTGAAAACGGCAAAACGCTGGAAGCACTGGAGCTTGAGGAATACCGCAGACTGTCGCCGGCCTTTGACGCCGACGTCTATGAGGCGATTGCGCTGGAAACCTGCGTTGCTTCAAGAAAAGTCGCGGGAGGACCCGCGAAGGAGAGCGTGCAGAAGCAAATGGACAGTATCGTAAAATTTTTGGAGGAAAGGCACAGCCAGAAGCACTGATACCGGCGTGTGGCAAAAAAATGAAAAAACTTTGTGTAATACTGGCGGCGGTTTTTCTACTTTCGGCTTTTCAGCCGTGCGGAGCGCTTGAAAGCGATACATATACAACTAACTTGGACTCGGTGGACGGTTACATAGTCAAACTCAGAGAATCAAAGACGGACGCCGTTACCCTTTTGGAGAATACGGAGCTTACGGAAATCAGCTCAGACGCGGGTCTATACCGTGCGTCTTCGCTTTCGGATATAAAAAAACTGGGCGACGATGTGCTGTATTACGAGCCCGATTACAAGGTGAAGCTTGACGAGCTTCCCAACGACACCTACGCCTCAAAGCAGTGGAGCATAGACTATCTAGGTATTTCCTCTGCCTGGGATGCAGGATATAACGGGCAGGGTGTGAAGATAGCGGTCATAGACAGCGGCGTAAATTCTGAGCACAAGGATTTTGAGGGAACGGTTTTTGAGAGCGGCTACAATGTGATTGACGGCTCGAATGACGTTAAGGACGAATACGGGCACGGAACTTTTGTGTGCGGTATTCTAGCTGCGGCGCGCAATAACGGAACGGGAATAGCCGGCTTCTGTTCGCAGGCAACAATTATTCCAATTAAGTGCTTTAAGGATAAGCCCGAAACAAACGCATCATATATTATCTCAGCAATCTACGAAGCGGTGGATACGTATCAATGTGATGTAATCAATTTAAGCCTTGGAACGGATATAGATATGACAAGCATGAGAAACGCTGTCGAATACGCAGCCGGAAAGGGAGTAATCGTAGTTGCGGCTGTGGGTAATGAAGGATCAGCCAAACTCAGTTATCCGGCGGCCTATGACTGTGTTATCGGCGTCGGATCAATCGACCAGAGCGGTGTGGTTGCGAGTTTTTCTGAGAAAAACAAATCGGTTTTTGTTGTTGCTCCCGGAACGAAAATTTGGAGCTTGGACTTTAAGACAAACACAGAATGTTTAGAAGGAAATGGAACCTCTTATTCAACTCCCTATGTTTCCGCCGCCGCCGTGATGCTCAAGCAATATGCTCCGGATGCAACGATAAACGATTTTAAAACTTTGCTTCAGACCTCTTCAATTGACGGAGGAGTGGTGGGATATGACACTTCGTACGGCTATGGAAAGCTGAATATTAAAAACTTTATAGCCTCAATGGAAAAATGTGATTTGAGGGACATCGGAACGGTTTTCCCTGATGTGGCAGGGCACTGGGCCTTGACAAGCATTGATTACTGCTACATAAACGGACTTTTCAACGGTGTAACGTCAAGTTCCTTCGAGCCGGAAACCGTCATGAGCCGCGCGATGTTTGTAACTGTACTGAGCCGTATGCGCGGAGATACAATTTCCGGCTACACGAACAGCTTTTCAGATGTGCCTGACGGCTCCTGGTATACGCAGCCCTGCGCGTGGGGTGCGGCGAACGGTATTGCGAGCGGTATTGGTGATGGAAATTTTAATCCTGCCGGCTCGGTGACTAGAGAACAAATGGCGGTCTTTCTCTACCGCTACGCGATACTCTACGGGCTGACGGACGGCAGCAGCAATGCTCCCATGACGCTTTTCAGTTACTCGGACAAGGACAAGGTTTCACCCTGGGCTACAGCGGCTATGGCGTGGGCGGTTGAAAACAATCTGATAACCGGCCGCACCGCAACAAGTCTCTGCCCCGGAGACAGCGCGAAAAGATGCGAGGTCGCAACAATAATTACGCGCTTTGTTAATAATTTCAGAAATTAGACACATAAATTCGGTTTATGTAATCCGAGCGCAATGCTCAGCAGGGAGAAAAATACAAATGCCTGAAGAAATAATGGCCAATCTTTACCGTATACAAATTTCGCTTCCGAACAGTCCTCTCAAGATTTTGAACAGCTATCTGATAGAGGGCGAAGGGCGGAACATTCTGATAGACACCGGTTTCAACCATGCCGAATGCAGGGAATCGCTTATGGCGGCGCTCTGTGAGCTGGGCGTCAACATGGCCGATACGGACATCATACTGACACATCTGCATGCCGACCATACAGGGCTCGCGCCGGAAATTTACGTTCCCGGCACGAGGATTTTCCTGTCCCGCAAAGAGATTCCGTGGATGATAGGGGAAACGCGCAGGGAACTATGGGCAAGGGATAACTTGAGAATGCTGCATTCGGGCTTCACGTCCGATACGATAGGGAGCGGCAAAACCTTTTCCACCTCCCGCGGGATGGCTTCAGATCCTAATTTTGACAAGTATCTTCCAATCGATGAAGGCGATGAGTTTGCCTGCGGAGGCTATACGCTGAAGGCAGTTCTGACTCCGGGGCACACCCCCGCGCACATGTGTTTCTGGATTGAAAAGCAGAAAACGATGATTACGGGCGATCATGTCCTTTTTGATATTTCCCCGAACATCACGCTTTGGCAGAATGTTGACGACTCGTTGGGCGATTATCTTGATAGTCTTAAGAAAATCGATAAATACGACGTAGAGCTTGCTCTGCCGGGGCACAGGGGAACGGGAGATTTCCACGCAAGGATCGCAGAGTTGCTCGAACACCACGAAAAGCGCCTTGAAGAGTGCTTCGAGGTCGTGGCAGACAATCCTGAACTGTCAGTGTATGAAATTGCCGGAAAAATGACCTGGAGAATTCGCTGCAGCTCATGGGAGGATTTCCCCGCTAACCAGAAATGGTTCGCGGTCGGCGAGTGTCACAGCCATCTCCGCCATTTGGAAAGACGGGGAAAGGTTGAGGCCTATGAAGACGGAGAGCTGACCCGTTACAGAGTCTTATAAAAATAAACGCGCTTCACAGGCGGGAGCCTAAGAAGCGCGTTTTCGTATATTCACATATTACGGGGAAGCTTCATATAATGGGTAGTCGAAAATTTTCAGGGCTGCCCCGTTCCTTTGCCAATGCCAGAAGCAGCTCTTTGTTGTTGTCTGACGGATGTTCGATAACGTAGTCAAGCAGCCTTGAAAGAGCGTTGCCGAGCTCTGTCCCGCGAAAACCAAGCTCAAGAAGTTCGTCACCCGAAACAGCAAGCTGACGGAGCGAATAGCAGTCGCCGCCGCGCAGAACCGAGCGAAGGAGCTTAACGTACCCTTTTCCGTAAAGCACTTCGGCAGCGGCGGAAGCGCATTTTACAGTTTCAGTACCGTTCGCCGCAAGCAGTTTTTTCCATGAAATCTCGTCTTTAGGCAAAACCTCAGAGACTAAGGCGCAGGCCTTTGAGCAGTTCTGTAAAGTCGCCGAATCCAGCCTCAGCGACGTCAGGAACTTTTCAGGGTCGTCGATTTCATCGCTTCTCAGGAGCAGGGCGCATAAGCCCGCCCAGCGCAGGGCGCGGTTTTTCGGAAGTCTTTTCAAGGAGCTTAAGTCAATATCCGCCGAAGCCTTTTCAGTGATACAGCGAAGCAGACCATATCCGATGATGTCCGATATGACCTCGGGAGAGTCCGAAAGAAGAATTTTTTCAAGCTCGACGCGCACTCTTTCTCTTGCAAGCTCCCGCGAAAGATGAGACTTTTTTCTGATAGCGGCGAGAGTGTCCGGCTCGATTTCAAAACCCAGCACCGCCGAAAAACGGAAGGCGCGGAGCATACGAAGGGCGTCCTCCTCAAAGCGCCTTTCAGGCTCGCCGACGCAGCGGATAAGTCTATTTTCAATGTCCTTTTTTCCGCCGAAGCAGTCGCGGATTGCGCCCGTTAGCGGCAGGGCGAGGGCGTTGATTGTGAAGTCTCGACGCTCAAGATCGCTTTTCAGATCTCCTATGAAGAGGACGGATTCGGGGCGGCGGTGGTCTTTGTACTCTCCGTCCGAGCGGAAGGTTGTCACCTCAACGGGAGAGCCGTGCGAGATAACCGTGACCGTACCGTGCTTGAGTCCGGTCGGGCGGGAATGGGGAAAGAGTGCCATTACCTCTAAGGGCAGGGCGGAGGTGCAGACATCCCAGTCGCAGGGACGGCGCCCCATTATGAGGTCTCTCACGCAGCCGCCGACCATATAGGCCTCAAAGCCGCGGCACGTGAGTCTTTCCATCACGCTTATTACATATTTCGGAGCTTTAACACTGTTCGGACTCACATTGACTCCTTTTAAAAATCGCTGTTTATTTTGGTCGAAAACGGATATAGTTTTTACTTGTAATGGTATTGTAATTGTATTATAATACCGATTTAGTTACCAAACAATATCAAAAAGCGAATGGATAGCGCAGAATGTTTACAGCTGTCCTGATTCGCCTGATTTGGCGTTTTTAGTTGTCGTCAAATCCTTATTGAAAGGATTACCGATCTATGACAGGTTTTGAAAAATATCTGATCCCAGGGAAAAAGGGATATCTGATAGGAATTGGCGGAGTGTCGATGTCTCCTCTTGCGGAAGTGCTCAGCGGTATGGGGCTTTCAATCAGCGGCTCCGATGTGAATGAGAGCGAGAAAACCGCGCATTTGCGCTCATTAGGCATAACAGTTCACATCGGGCACGCAGCAGAAAATCTCGCAAACGGTGCTGATTTTGTTGTGCGTACTGCTGCCGTACACGATGACAACCCCGAAATTATAGCTGCGCACGAAAAGGGAATACCGGTTTTCGAGCGCACTCAGGCCTGGGGCGCGATTATGCGCGACTATAAAAATGCGCTCTGCATTGCCGGCACTCACGGAAAGACGACAACGACCTCAATGTCAACCCATATCCTTATGGCGGCACAGAAAGACCCCACTGTCATGATAGGCGGTACGCTTCCGCTGCTCCACGCGGGACACAGGGTCGGAAAGGGCGACACTATCGTTCTGGAGTCCTGCGAGTATTATAATTCGTTCCACTCTTTTTCCCCGACAATCGCCGTGATACTCAATATCGAGGCCGATCATTTGGACTTTTTCAAGGATATTGAGGATGTGAAGGCGTCGTTCCAAAAGTTTGCGTCTTTGGTACCGGAAAACGGCTACATCGTCGCAAATCTCGACGATAAAAATACTATGGATGCGCTGGCACCGCTTAATCGCGAGCTTGTGACCTTCGGACTCACCGACAAAGCCGACGTCTACGCCGAAAACATCGAGCGCAAGGGCGCCGAAACTGAGTTTGATATTATGCACAAGGGTAAGCTCTTTACCCACGCGAGCCTCCGCGTGCCCGGCCTTCACAATGTAAAAAACGCTCTTGCCGCAGCGGCGGCAGCGATATGCCTCGGAATTGATTCGACAGCCGTGACCTACGGACTGGCGGGCTTTACAGGAGCGGGACGCCGCTTTGAGTTCAAGGGCAAGTTTAACGGAGCCGACGTCTATGACGACTACGCGCACCATCCGGGCGAGCTGAAGGCTCTTATAGACGCTGTCGAGCCTCTCGGCTACAAGCGCACGATTGTAGTTTTCCAGCCCCATACCTATTCGAGGACTAAGGCTCTGTTCGAGGATTTTATTGAGCAGCTGCGCCGCCCCGATCTCACCTATCTTGCGGAAATTTACGCGGCGCGCGAAAAGAACACGCTCGGAATTTCCTCAGCGGATTTGGCGCAGAATATTCCTGGGGCGAAACATTTCAAGTCCTTTGACGAGATCGAAAAGAGCCTTAAGGAAACCGCGTCACCCGGCGATATAATCCTCACCGTCGGCGCGGGCGACGTCTACAAGC
>JASDTK010000045.1:5008-6067 GCA_041891555.1 Oscillospiraceae bacterium | reverse complement strand
GTGCTTATTATACCATATTTTAGCGACCAGTCAAGACCTTTATCACAAAATGAAAACGGGGCGTGCAGCTGCACTCCCCGATCGAGATGCCAATTATCACTCTGTAAAATCAGATGCTATAAGAGCTGCCAAAGTGTTGAGCGCTTCTTTCTCGTCGCTTCCGTCGGCAACGAGGTTGACGGAAGTCCCCTTGACAATGCCGAGAGACAGTACTCCCAAAAGGCTCTTAGCGTTGACCTTGCGGTCATCCTTCTCGATCCAAATACTGCTTTTGAACTCATTGGCCTTCTGAATAAAAAATGTTGCGGGTCTGGCGTGCAGACCGACCTGGTTATTGATAGTTACTTCTCTAGTAAGCATTATCGTCACTCCTTATGTTATGACAAAATGGCATTGCTCCACATGTTTGCATAAGACATTTTATCAAAGTAAATACGTTACGTCAATTGCTTTTACTGATTTTGTAATTTTGCACAGGGATAATATTTTCTTAACCTTACTTTTACCTCAGTTCGACAATCGTCACTCCTGTTTCTCCTTCTCCGAAGCGTCCCAGTCGGTAGGATTTGACAGCCTTGTTCGTTTTTAGGCTCTGCGACACCGCCTCCCTAAGCGCTCCCGTACCCTTTCCGTGGATTATCGTCAGCTTTTCGAGCTTTGCCATAACGGCGCTGTCGATATATCTCTCGAGTACCGGTATCGCCTCGTCCGTCATCATGCCGCGCAGGTCAATTTCGGAGCTCGTCGACGCTGTCCGCAGGGCAACATTGCTTTTTGACGAAACGGCGGGTTTACTGGTCACTTTTTCCTCGATTAGGTAAACCTCGTCCTCTCGCGCGGTCGTTTTTATTATGCCCGCCTGAAGTGTGAGCACTCTGTCTTCAGAAACAGTAATAACACTTGCCGTGACACCCATAGAGAGTATTTCCACTGTGTCTCCGGCTCTGACGGGGCGGGAGGACTTTTTCTGCTCTCTGTCCTCCTCTTTGCGTTCGCGAAGTTTCTCGTTTGCTTCGTTGAGACTGCGGCGCAGCTCGGCTCGGGCTTCATTCTCACGGA
>JASDTK010000045.1:0-4989 GCA_041891555.1 Oscillospiraceae bacterium | reverse complement strand
TCTCTTCGCGTCTCCGAGTATTCTTTCGGCTTCTCTGCGCGCCTTTTCGTCTGCCTTTTCAAGGCGCACGGACAGCTCTCGCCGGAGCATTTCGGATTTTTTGGTGTTCTCTTCGATTTCGCGCAGTTTTCTTTCTGCGTCTTCCCTGTCTTTTTCGAGAAGCTGTCTCTGCTTTTCAAGCTTTTCGATTGTCTCCTCGAAGGAGGCGCTGCCCTGAGTTATTCTGCCCTTCGCGTCCTCGATTACGCTTTGTGGCAGGCCCAGACGCTCGCTTATCGCAAAGGCGTTCGATTTTCCCGGTATGCCAATCAGCAGCCGGTAGGTCGGGCGCAGGGACTCAACGTCAAATTCACAGGAGGCATTCTGTACTCCCTCCGGCAGGGTTGCGTAGACCTGCAGTTCCGCGTAGTGCGTCGTCGCCGCAGTGACAGAGCCTTTTTTTCTGGCGCTCTCGATTATTGAAACCGCAAGCGCCGCGCCCTCTACCGGGTCTGTCCCTGCGCCGAGCTCGTCAAACAGGAGAAGGCTTTTATCGTCGCACGCTCCCAGTATCTTAACTATATTCGTCATGTGAGAGGAAAATGTCGACAACGACTGTTCGATGCTCTGTTCGTCGCCGATATCCGCAAGCACACTGTGAAAAACAGGCACCATGCTGCCGTCCGCCGCCGGAATATGCAGGCCGCAGGCCGCCATAATGCAAAGCAACCCCAGAGTTTTTAGCGAAACGGTTTTACCGCCCGTGTTGGGTCCCGTGATTACAAGCGTATCAAACTCTTCACCGAGCTCGATGCTTACTGGCACGGCTGTGCCCTTCGGAAGCAGCGGGTGACGCGCCTTTTTGAGGCTCACGCGCTTAGCCGAAATGATAGGCTCCTGACAGTCCAGCTTGTAGCTCAGCTTTGCTCTCGCGAAAATGCAGTCCAGCTCGACCAAGACGTTGAAATCGCGGATTATATCCTCAGCGTGATCGCCGCATTCTGCGGAAAGCTCCATGAGTATTCGCTCTATCTCGAGCTTTTCCTTCGCATGAAGTTCGCGAAGCTCGTTGTTCGCCTTGACCGCCGCCATAGGCTCAATAAAAAGCGTCGCTCCGCTGGATGAAATATCGTGGACAAGTCCGGGAATTGTACCCTTATGATCGGCTTTTACGGGCACTACATAGCGCTCCGAGCGCGTTGTAATAATCGGCTCCTGAAGCGCCTTTGAGTAGGCCGGCGACGAAATAATTTTCTGTAGGGCCTCTCGCACACGGGCCGAGGCGGCTCTCATCAGGCGTCGGATATTTGCAAGCTCTGCGCTTGCCGCATCCGCGATTTCATCTTCTCCGATGATGCAGGAGGTGATCTTCTCTTCGAGATATTTATTCGCCATAAGCGACGAAAACATAAAGTCTAGGTCGTGCCTTTCGCTCCGCTCGCCCTCGGCATAGGCCCGAACCGTCCTCGCGGACTGTAAAACTCCCGCAATATCCAAAAGCTCGCGTGTATTCAGCATTCCGCCGATATCAGCCCTAGAAAGGGAGGAACGCACATCCTTAACTCCGCTGAAGGAGGGGCTGCCCTTTAAAACCATCATGTTTTTAGCGGCAGTTGTTTCACCCAGTCTGCGCTTTACGTCATATTCAATGTCAGACGGGCGGAGTGTCAGCACTTTTTCCTTCGCGGGCAGGCTTACGGCTTCTATAGACAGAAGCTCGAGCACCGCCGGAAGCTCAAGGGTTCTGACCGACTTTTCGTAAAGTTGCGTCATATATTTCTCCGTTGTATAGGTAGTTTGTTTGATTCAAGCAATTATTTTACGCTTTTCCAGTAGTCAAGAGACGCAAATCTGCGCTCCAGCTGAGCCTGTACAAAGGCTTCACAGACAGCGTAAAGTCTTTTTGCGGCAGCGTTTTCAAGTGCAAATGAAAATATTTTTTTGCTTTCCGCGCCGGAAATGTGCCGCAGAGCCGAAAGTGAGGCACCGCAAAGCGGAAAAGTCTCCCCATACTCCCCGTTCCTGCATTTGCCGCAGAGTACGGTGCCGCCCAGTGTGCTGAAAACCGGCGAAGCCATGTCCTCTTTTCCGCAGACGGGGCAAGCCTCCAGCGCCGGCTCATAGCCCGAAAGGCACATCAGCCGCATTTCAAACACCGCCTTGATGTGCTCCGGCGGATAGAGTCCTCCGGAAAGCGCAAAAAGGCTGTTCAGTCCGAGTCTCAAGACCTCCGGATTCGGGCTGTCCTCGTCTGAAACAGCCTCCAGAAGCTCCGCAAAATACGCCCCCAGCGACAGCAGAGCGATATCCTCACGCAGGCCGAGAAACTGCTCTATCGTCTGCGCCTCCTGAACATACCATCTTCCGCGGTTTTCAAAAAGCGTCATTTCCGAAAAAGTCAAAAGCTGACACGCAGCGGCAAGCCTTGAGCCCCTGCGCATCACGCCTCTCGCGGAAACGGTCAGCTTTCCCTCGTCCTCCGTGAGAACGGTCAGGATTTTATCCGCTTCCTTGTATTTTGTTTCTCGAAGTACCAGCGCTCTTGTTGTTTTAAACATATTATGTAAACCTTCAGCCGCATCGGCCTGTGATTTTATATTTCATTTTTTCGTGTACCCTCGCGGGTTAGAAAAACGACTTCGGACGTCCGCGTTGCGGGATAATTAAGTCTCACTTGCAGAGTCCATCACAGGCCGACGCGGCTTTCCTCAAAAGCGGATTCGGGGTTTTTCACCCGTCCCGCCAAAAGCGAGTGTATCTTTCGGGGGAGTATCGGGCTTATATTTTTTTTCTTTTACGGCTGACCTGTATAACAGGTAGCAGAACGGTTCGCCCGTCTCACAGAACATACCCCAAAGATTTGAGTCTTTCATAAGACTTCACCTCGCCGCTCTTAGTATGTCCCGAGCCGAAGTCAGATATGAGAAAAAAACCGTCGGTAATTTTTGCTCGCATTTTCAGAATTTGAAAGTGAGTCTTAATCCTTATATCCGAAATTCCTCAGAAGGCTGTCGCTGTCACGCCAGTTGTCCTTGACCTTCACCCATGTCTGCAAAAACACCTTTGTGCCCATGAATTTTTCGATATCCGCGCGCGCAAGAGCGCCTATTCTTTTCAGCATCTCGCCGTTTTTCCCAATTATTATGCCCTTGTGACTGTCCTTTTCGCAATAGATTGTGACGTCAAGGTCGATTATCTCGGTGTCCTCGCGCTCGGAGAACTTAGTCACAACGACAGCAGAACCGTGAGGTATTTCCTTGTCGAGGCAATAGAGCAGCTTTTCGCGCACGATTTCGGCGCAAACCTGCATTTCGGGCTGGTCGGTTACCACGTCCTCCGGAAAGAGCTTTGGCCCGGGCTTCGCGAATTTTTCGAGCTGAGCCATAAGCTCCTCTGTGCCGTCCCGTTTTACCGCGCTTATCGGAATAATCGCGTCAAAATCGTGGAGCTTTCCATAGGCCGCGATGACGGCGAGAAGCTGCTCCTTAGCAACGGTGTCGATTTTGTTGATGACCAGTACGGAGGGGCATTTGCTCTGTTTAATTTTTTCGATGAGCTCCGTTTCCTGCTCACCCGCAGAGGGTATCGGCTCGACCATCAGGACGATCGCGTCCACGTCCGTGACGCTCTCCGTGACGACCTTGACCATATAGTCACCGAGCTTCGTCCTCGCCCTGTGAAAGCCCGGGGTGTCCATTAAAACTATCTGCGTATCGCCGCGGTTTATTATAGCGCAGATGCGGTTTCTCGTTGTCTGCGGCTTATTTGAAACTATCGCGATTTTTTCACCCACAAGAGTGTTCGTAAGCGTGGATTTGCCGACATTCGGACGACCCACGATAGTTATCATAGCGGCTTTCGTCATTTCACCTAAGTTCATGGTCTTCTCTCTTTCTGCCTATTATCAATTTTATCTCCAGAAACAACATAATTACCAGCGCAAAAAATACCGCTTTTTTGTACTTTAGTAGCTCTAAAACGGCGTTCAGCTTGTCCGCGCGGAAGAAAATCATTCCGCCGACAGCAGCCGAGGCGATTGCCGCGCAAAGCACGGCTCCCGCGGAGGCGTCCTTCGCGATTCTTATGCCCTCCGCTTTTTCGGGATGAACCGTGTCGCAAAGCTTTTCAATCGCGGTATTCAGGCACTCCAGCGCCGTCACAAGCCCGATGCAGATGAGCACCGCCGCCCACTCTATGGCAGAGATATGAGTTAATATTCCCGCCAGAATCACATCGATGGCGACGCACAGGTGTATGCGCATATTTCGCTCGCTTTTTATTGTTTCAAATATCCCGCGAAACGCATAATAAAAGCTCTTCATTGCTCTTTCACGCCCTCGATAAGCGCCATAATTTCCTTTTCACGCCCGCGCATCTCACGTTTCATCGCACCCTCGTCGACGTGGTCGTAGCCCAGAAGATGCAGGACGCTGTGTACGGTGAGATATTGTATCTCGCGCTTTGTTCCGTGCCCGAATTCCTCGCCCTGCGCCACGGCGTGTTCTATTGACAGTGCCATATCACCCAGCACGACCCTGTTGTTTTCAGGCTCATGCTCCGCGTTCTCTGCGTCAAATGAGCCGGGAGTAAATTCGTTTGCGGGAAAGCTCAAAACATCCGTCGCGGAGTCAATTTCGCGGAACTCGCGGTTCAGCCTTCTTATACCTTCGTCATCTGTAAGCAGAACGCTCACCTCGCACGGTTCTGATATGCTCTCGGCGTTGAGCGCCGCGTTCACCGCCTCTGCTATCCAGTATCTTGCCTGAGCGTGTCCAAGACCATGCTTATCGCGCGATAGGTAAATCTTATGTTTCATTATCTTCACTGAGCCTTCTTTTTATAGGTTCTCTGCGGGGCCTTTCCCGTCGCGGCGGGCTTCGGCGCGCCCTGCGCGCGCTTATTTTCGTGCTTTTCGTAGGCCTCGATTATTCTCTGCACCAGCACATGGCGCACAACGTCCGCGGCCGTCAGCCTGCAGATTTTTATATCGTCGATATCCTGAAGGATTCT
>JASDTK010000044.1:4979-6079 GCA_041891555.1 Oscillospiraceae bacterium | reverse complement strand
GAAAATATGTCATCGGTTTTTCCCATTTCCACAACCTCACCGAGAAGGAAAAACGCCGTTTTATCGGAAATTCGCGCTGCCTGCTGCATATTATGCGTGACGATTACGACCGTATAATCCTTGCGTAGGTCATCCATAAGTTCCTCAATGCGCATGGTGCTCGCGGGGTCCAGAGCGCTTGTGGGTTCGTCCATGAGCAGTATTTCCGGCTCGACGCTCAGTGCCCTCGCTATGCATAAACGCTGCTGCTGACCTCCTGAAAGTCCCAGAGCGCTTTTTTTAAGTCTGTCCTTGACTTCGTCCCAGAGGGCAGCGCCGCGCAGAGAGCTTTCGACTATCTCATCGAGAGACGCCTTGCTGTGATTGCCGTGGAGCCTCGGTCCGTAAGCAATGTTGTCGTATATCGTCATTGGAAATGGATTCGGAGCCTGAAAGACCATTCCTATGCTTTTTCGAAGCATATTTACGTTTGTTGTCTTTGCGTAGATATCCGTATCGCGGTATTTAGCTTCGCCGATAATCAGCACTTCAGGTATAAGATCGTTCATACGGTTCAGCGTTTTTAAAAATGTACTCTTACCGCAGCCTGAAGGACCTATAAGCGCGGTAATCTCTTTTTCTTCTATATCCATATCGATGCCCTTGAGTGCATGGAAGGATCCGTAATACAGCTCAAGGTTTCTTGTCGATATTATGCTCATATTTTGCCTCCTCGGTGGCATGTTAAGTCCACGCGCTCACCTGTTCTTTTTTAGTCTTTTTTTTGCGGCTTTTGCGGAAAAGTTAATTATAAGCACAAGAATCATAAGTATTGATGCAATCGCAAAGCCAACATTAAATTCGCCGTTTTCCATCGTATAAACGTAGAGCATTACGCTGAGAGTTCCGCCGCTCGTTGAAAGAGCCTTAAAGTAGTTTGTCACAAGTACATAGCCTGCGCCCGCCGTAAAGAGCAGTGCAGCCGACTCTCCGACTATTCTTCCCACGGCAAGTATGGCGCCCGAAACGATGCCGTCTATAGTACAGGGCAAAACTATCGTTCTGATGCTGTACCATTTTGTTGCGCCAAGAGCCAACGCACCGTCTCGGTCAGACTGCGG
>JASDTK010000044.1:0-4969 GCA_041891555.1 Oscillospiraceae bacterium | reverse complement strand
GTTTTGAGCGATTCCTGTGTCGTTCTTATTATACTGGGCAGTATCATAACAACAAGCGTCAGCGAGCCCGCAAGTATACTGGACTTGAGACCCAGCTTCTGGCAGAAGAAAAGCATTCCTACAAGACCGTAAATTATGGAAGGGATAGCTGTCAGCGTCTCTGTGGAAAACTCAATGAATCTGACAAATTTTTTATTTTTTGAGTATTCGTTCAAGTAAATTGCGGAGCCAACTCCTATGGGAAGGGCTATTACGAGTGCGGTGAGTATAGTGTATAGTGTAAAAATCATATTCGGAAGAATGCCGATTTTATCCTCGAGTACCTTCCGTTGTGTCGAAAGAAACTCCCATGTTACATTTGGCAGACCTCTGTAAAAAATATAACCAATCAGTCCAAGCAATAAAAATATGGTAATTATGGCAGAAAAATAAATTAGAACCTTCAGGACTACATCCTTTATTCTGCGTCCGGCGGATATATTGCTCTCAAGTGAAAATACACGCGTTTCAGCTTTCATTCTTATACCCTCCCTTCAGCAAAGTGTTAAGTACAATGTTGATTATCATAATAAACACGAAGAGAACAAGTCCGATAGAAAACAGCGCCTGCTTCTGCAGCCCTCCGGCGTAGGACATTTCCGAGGAAATAGCAGTTGTAAGGAACCTTACGCTGCTGAAAAGCTTCGGCATATTCGCTACGTTACCGGCGACCATCATAACCGCCATCGCTTCTCCGATTGCCCTGCCGATACCGAGCACAACGCCGGCTGTTATACCGCTTTTCGCCGAGGGTATGCTGACCTTGAAGATAGTTTCGATTTTCGTTGCGCCCAGAGCAAGGCTTGCTTCCTCGAACCTTGCCGGCACTGCATTAAGAGCGGTTTCGCTGACGCTGACGATACTCGGCAGTATCATGATGGCAAGAACGATTATCGCCGAGAAGAGCGTCGAACCGCTTTTCAGGTTAAAGATATCCATTACCGCAGGAACGAGAACGATTATACCCACAAGGCCGTATACGACTGAGGGTATGCCCGCGAGCAGCTCGACAGCGGGACGAACAGCGGAGGCGATTTTGGGGCTCGCAACTTTTGAGAGAAATACCGACATTAGAAGCCCGATCGGCACGCCGATAAGTATTGCTCCGCCAGTTGCAAAAATTGAGGAAAGAATAAACGGCAGGATACCGAACAAGGGTTCGGAAGCAGTGCTCTTCCAGACCTGTCCGAAAAGGAAGGCCTTCAGACCGATTACCTTTATGGCGGGCAGACCGCTGATTATCATATAGGCCGATATTCCGACGACTGCGACTATCGATATCATTCCGCAGACGATGAATATGACATTCATGATTTTTTCTGTAATATTCCTAGCTTTCATTTTGACCTCCGTCAGCTTATTAAGAAGCACTCTAAGGGGACTTCAAAACTGAAGTCCCCCAGATTTAAGACCTTCTTATTTTGCGGGAGGAATTGCTCCGGCCTTTTCAATTATCGGAGCTGCCTCAGCGCTCTTTGCGTATTCAATGAAAGCCTTTGCTGCCGCAGAGAGCTCGGTTCCCTGCTTTGTCAGCATATTGAAGTTTCTCTGAAGCTTGTAGCTTCCGTCAAGAACGGTCGCTTCAGTGCACTCCACGCCGCCGACCTTGACTTTAACTACTGTTTCATCGACAGCGGAGAGCGATGCGTAACCAAAAGCGTTTTCATTTGAAGCAACAGCCGCGATGACAGCGCCCGTGGAGGTCAATTCCTGCTCATACTTGCAGGCATCCTTGACACCGACAATGGATTCAAAACCGTCGCGTGTGCCGGAACCTGCTTCACGTCCGATGAGGACTACGGGAGCGTCAGGGCCGCCGACGTCTTTCCAGTTGGTGATTTCGCCCTTGGCAAGCTTTGCAATCTGCTCAAGCGTAAGGTCTGATACGGTGTTGGACTTATTGACGATTACGGCGATACCGTCGATTGCGATTACAGTGGCATCCAGGCCGGTTTCTTCAGTCTTAAGGTTGCGGCTGGCAAGACCGATATCTGCGGTGCCGTCAGATGCAGATGTGACACCGGTGCCGGACCCTGTTGCGTCATAAGTAACTGTTACATCGGGATACTTAGCCATAAATGCTTCACTGAGAGCCGCAATGACTTTTTCCATAGAAGTTGAGCCGTTGGTTGAAACCGTTCCGGAAAGAGAAGCTTCGGTGGGAGCGGTGGAAGCTGTCGCCGAGGGAGACGCTTCTGCTTCCTTTGTTGAAGAACAACCAGCGAAAAGCGCAAGGCACATTGTCGCCGCAAGAACAATCGTGATGATTTTTTTCATAATCTTTCTCCTTAATTTACATCTTTGAAATGCTTTGTTTATTATTGGTACTGTAATCATAATAAATTCGTTGTTATGATGCCACTACCACGATTGCTTCAAAAGTATGTAAAGTATAAGTAAAGTTGTAAAGCTTCCAACCAGCGACGGAATTACCTAAACGTTTGCTCCTTTTTTGTTTAATGAGTTATCAGTTCACATAGATTATAATTATCCGTATATAAATTTTGAGATTCATCGTATTTATATCTTGCTAAATTATATATTATATAAAAATAGTCATAAATTAATAATATTTTTATAGCATGAATTGTCGTTTTATGTTAATATGTTAAACAATAGGAAAGCAAGGATTAAATTTTGAATGGGAGGATTTCATGGATATACGCGATTTAAAGTACTTTTGTCTGACTGCCGAACTTGAGCACGTTTCAAAAGCCGCGGAGATTCTCGGAATCGCCCAGCCCTATCTGACAAAAATAATCGGTCAGCTTGAAGATGAATTCGGTATTGAGCTCTTTGACAAAGTGGGCAGAAAAATCAAGCTCAACAGCAACGGCGAGGTATTCTATAACAACGCGAAAAAAATACTTGCGGATGTAGACAATCTTTATACGGAAATGGATTTTGTGCAGCAGCAAAATCTGAGAACGATTTCTCTTCTGTGCAATACCGAGGCACATGCCCACGGGATGATAGTTGAGTTTCAAAAGAAAAACGCGAATTACTCACTCAAGCTCTCCTATGCAACAAAGAAAGAAATGGTCGAAGCGCTTTTGACCGGGTCAGCGGATTTCGTTCTGTGCGACCCGGCAATAGACGAGGATTTATCAAAGAATATTACCACGGAAATAGTATTCCGCGACACTGCCTGCGTAATCTTTCCTCCCGGGCATCCGATGCTCAAGCGTAAATCGATAAAATTTGAAGAGCTTCAGGACGAGCGGCTCGTTACCGCGTCAAAGGGCGGAGCCATGAGGAATCATGTCGATTATGTGTTCGATAAATACTCTGTCCGTCCGAAAATAGTTTGTGAAACTCACGATGTGAACCTTATAATTCAGGCCGTACTGTCTGGTCTCGGCTATGCTTTCATTTCATATTCCGTGCTCGCAAAGTACCCGGAGTTGCGCGTTTACTGCGTAGATATAGACAGCACCGACAAATTCGGGGACATGGGTCTCAGCTATAACAAGCTGTCTATAGAGAACAGAAATATGGAAGATTTCCTGAGATTCAGCCGCGACTATTTTCTTAAGCTTCAGAAAATAATTAATGATTACCCGATAGTTTAGACCTAAACCTACAAAACGCTATTCAATCCAAAAGCCCGGAGGATTTTATGGATATCAGAGATTTGCGCTTTTTCTGTATGACTGCGGAAATAGAGCATGTTACAAAGGCGGCAGAAAAGCTCGGTGTTTCTCAGCCCTTTCTTACCAGAGTTATATCAAACCTTGAGAAAGAAATCGGACTGCCGCTGTTTGACAACGTCGGAAGAAAGATACGCCTCAACGAAAACGGAGAGGTCTTTTTCAGGCACGCAAAAAAAGTTCTTTCAGACGTCGACGAACTAAACACTGAGATAAGTGCAATGCTCGACAGACACAAAAACAGCATATCGATTCTCTGCAACATGAGCTCGTATTCGCCTGAGCTCATCATGGCATTCCGAAAAAAATACCCCGACTACACCATTGCAATCGAATTTGCAGCCATCAAGGATATTATGGATTCTCTTGCCGCAGGTGAGGTTGACTTTGCAATATGTTCTCCCCCGCTAGCCGACGATCCTCTGAAAGGGCTCAAGACAGATATTGTGCTCTGTGAGCGCTGCAGTATTCTTCTTCCGCCGGGGCATTCTCTCTTAGGGCGGGATACCGTCACTTTTGACGATATTAAAAACGAGAAGCTCATTACCACTTCCAAGGGCACGGGTCTTCGCATCAATATTGAGCAGACCTTCAAAAAATATGACTTCCGTCCACAGATTGTCTGCGAGTCAAATGACATGAACCTGATAATCCGCAGCGTAAGAGATGGCCTTGGCTACGCGATTATTCCGCGCTGGCAGCTCTATTCAAACCCTGAACTGAAAAAGTTCTGCGTTGATGTGGACATTCCAGAAACCTATGCATACATAGGGATAACCTATAACACTATGCCCTGCGTGGGATCAGCGAGCGCCGACTTTAAAGATTTCGTCGTTTCGTTTCTCGACGAATTCAAATATAAGGTCTACGGTGATAATTAACCGTTATCTGCTAGTTTCAGTTAGTTTATTACACTGTTATCGCCTTTGGAACTTGCCGGTTCATTGTATGAAGTGACGATATTTGAGTTTGAGGCTTGACATATTTTTGTCCGTATAATATCATTACAATAATTTAATACTTAAAAGCGATAATGAGGAAGAAGTATCCGATACTGAACCGAACAGAAAGCAGCCGGTCTGATGAGAGGCGCACGGGAAATTCCGGTGAATACATCCTTTAGCTTCACACTGAAAGATTTTCGAGTAGGCTGTGACGGGTGACGCCCGTTAAGGGGTCGGCTCTTTGCACGGCGCGCGGAATGCGCGATGGAAGAGAGCTATAAAGGCCTGTCTCTTATACACATCTCGCAGGGGATAGTCCTGTCTCTTATACACATC
>JASDTK010000043.1:2754-6165 GCA_041891555.1 Oscillospiraceae bacterium | reverse complement strand
AGGAAACAAGGCTTTGCAGTATTACAAAACTCGTTACCGTCAACAAAGTTTGCGTCATCGGCGAGCGTATCAATCCGACAGGCAAGAACCGCTTTCAGCAGGCGCTGCGCGAAAACGACTTCGATTACATCCTTGCGCAGGGTGTACAGCAGGCTGATGCGGGCTCGGATATTCTTGACGTGAACGTGGGCGTTCCCGGGCTGGACGAGGTTCTGCTCATGGGAAAGTGTGTAAAAGGCTTGCAGTCGACTGTCGATTTGCCCTTGCAAATTGACTCAAACGATGCCTCGGCAATTGAAGCCGGGCTTCGCTCGTTCTGCGGCAAGGCTATAGTCAATTCCGTAAACGGGGAAAAAGACAGACTAGACAAGATTCTGCCGCTTGTCAAAAAATACGGCGCGGCTGTAATCGGACTTACAATGGACGAGCACGGCATACCGGAAACCGCCGAAGGACGCTTTGCTATTGCGGAGCGCATTCTGAACGCCTGCGAAAGCTGCGGTATTCCAAAGCAGGATGTTTTCATTGACTGCCTGTGCCTCACCGTATCGGCTTCTCAGAGTTCGGTCGCCGAAACGCTTAAGGCTGTCCGTATGGTCAAGGAAAGGCTCGGTCTGCATACCGTTCTGGGCATTTCAAATATCTCTTTCGGATTGCCGAACCGTGAGCTGATAAACAGCATTTTTCTTACGCTCGCAATGGAAAATGGGCTGGATTTACCGATAATGAACCCCAATGTTCCCTCAATGATGGACGCAATTGCGGCTTTCAAGCTTCTGCGTGGCTTTGACGAGGGCTGTCAGGCTTATGTGGAACACTATTCTGGTGTTATGTCAACCTTTTCTGTACCTTCTTCAGCGCCGTCCGGAAATATTTCTGAGGCTATTGCGAAAGGACTTAAAGCCGAGACAAAGGCGATAACACAGACTCTTCTTGAAAAGAAGACGGAGCTTGAGATAATAAACGAGCTTCTTATACCGGCTCTCGACGCGGTGGGCGAAAAGTACGAAAAGGGCGAGATATTTCTTCCGCAGCTTATGCGCTCATCTGATGCCGCCTGCGAGGCCTTCGAGCTGCTTAAAATTAACATTTTAAAAAATGGCGGAAGCTCCGTTTCAAAGGGTAAAATCATAGTTGCCACCGTGAAGGGCGACATTCACGATATCGGCAAAAATATCGTGAAAACCGTGCTTTCCAACTACGGCTACCAAATCATCGATCTGGGGCGCGACGTCGCGCCGGAAACTGTGGTAGAGACCGCAGTGCGCGAAAACGTCCGTCTTGTCGGCTTAAGCGCACTGATGACAACAACGCTTTCCTCTATGCGCAATACCGTCAGCGCTCTTCGGGCAAGCGGCCACAGCTGCAGAATAATGGTAGGCGGAGCTGTACTCACTGAAGAATATGCGAAGGAAATCGGCGCGGACTATTATGCAAAGGATGCAAAACGCTCTGTCGACATAGCCAGAGAAGTATTGGGTTAAGAGGTGACTTCGTGGATTTTTTGGAAAAGCTAAAGAGCGGAACCGTCCTGTTCGACGGAGGTATGGGAACATACTACGCCGAGAAATACGGACGGGAGCCTGAATTCTGTGAATTTGCGAACATTTCTCATCCTGAGCGAATTGAGAATATCCATCGCGAATATATTGAGGCGGGCGCCGACGCTATTACGACAAACACCTTCGGTGCCAATTCAAGCGGACTGGATTGTGAATGGGACTCTGTTTCAAGGATAATCGAGTCCGGCTGGAATATAGCAAATAAAGCGGTCATGGGTACAAACACCGCGGTTTTCGCGGACATAGGGCCGATACCTCATATCGAGAATGTGGATAACACTGCCCAGTACATTAAAATTGCCGACCTTTTTCTCAAACTCGGCGCGCAGAATTTTATATTTGAGACGTTCTCGTCCCCGGAAGGTATCGGCTTTCTCACTGAGCATATAAAAATCTGTAATCCCAATGCTGTTATCATATGTTCGTTTGCCGTTTCTCCTGACGGCTTCACACGCGAGGGTGTTTCGCTTGCAAGAATAGTACAGACCATGAGCTCGAATAAAAATGTCGATATTTTTGGTCTGAATTGCAGCTCCGGCCCAAACCATATGCTTAAGCTGCTGAGAGAGATTTCAGACCCGGACAAGCCGATTATCGCAATGCCGAACGCCGGCTATCCAACCCTTGTCGGCTCCCGCGTATATTTTGAAAACAACTCCGACTATTTCGCGCAGGGGCTTGTCGAACTTGCCGGCGCAGGCGCAAGCATCATCGGCGGCTGCTGCGGCTCAACTCCCGAGCATATCGCGAAGGCACGAAGGCTGCTTGATAAAAAGGACGGAACTGTCCGCCTGATATCTGCCCAAAAGCAGTCGGTTGAAATCGACAAAGCCGAAAACCGGCTCTGGGAAAAGCTCGAAAGCGGAAAAAAGGTCTTTGCCGTCGAGCTCGACCCTCCCGCGAATTCTGATATTCGTGCTTTTATAGACGGAGCAAGAGCACTTCGAGATGCGGGAGCAGACACCTTGACAATCGCAGACTGCCCCATTTCGCGCGCCAGAGCGGACAGCAGTATGCTTGCCTGCAAGCTGAAACGTGAGCTGGATATGGACACTATCCCGCACATGACCTGCCGTGACCGCAACATAATTGCGACAAAAGCGCTGCTGCTCGGGCTCAACATTGAAGGTGTAAACAATGTTCTCGTCGTTACCGGTGACCCGGTTCCGACCGCTGAGCGCGGCACGATCAAAAGCGTTTTCAACTTCAATTCGGTTGTTCTCGCAAATTACATACATGATCTGGGCGAGGAATTTATCAGAGGGCCTTTCCGCATATTCGCCGCGCTGAACCTCAACGCCCTGAATTTTGAAAGTCAGCTTCGCCACGCGAAGGAAAAGCTTGACCACGGGGTAGACGCTTTTCTCACTCAGCCTGTCCACTCTCCCCGCGCTCTGGAAAACTTGAAAATCGCCCGAAGCGAGCTTACGGGAAAAATACTCGGCGGCGTGATGCCCATCGTATCCCATCGCAACGCCTGCTACATGAACAGTGAAATCGCCGGTATCAGCGTGAGCGACGAGATTGTTAAAAGCTATGAGGGCCTGGACAGGAATGAGGCCTCAAGGCTTGCCGTTAAGCTTACAGCCGACATAGCGCGAAGCATGGAGTCCTGTGTTGACGGATACTACATGATAACACCCTTTATGCGGACTGACCTCATCTGCGAGATCATACAAGACCTGAAACAAAAACCTGAATAATAAAACGGGTATCTGTCCGGCAGATACCCGTTCATTTTTTTGCGCGTCAGGCATGACGCGCTTTCTCTATAGAATTATACAAATAAGCCCGCCTCTGCCCTCGTTTACTATTCTCTGGAGCGCGTTGCGCAGCTTAAGACCTGTCT
>JASDTK010000043.1:0-2744 GCA_041891555.1 Oscillospiraceae bacterium | reverse complement strand
TGAGCTTTGCCGTAAGCCCCTCGCCGGCAATGTCGTAGAGCGATTTACCGAAAATGTTGGATTCCCATATTTTTGTTGCGTCGCCTTCAAAGTTCTGGAGCAGGAAGCCCAATATTTCCTCAGACGCGTGCTCGCCGCCCACTGCTGGAGACACCTCTGTTTCCACCTTGGTCATCATCATATGTATTGCCGGAGCGCCCGCGCGCAGTATAACTTTGTATTTGCCGCCCTGCCGGACAATCTCCGGTTCCTGAAGCACCATCTCATTTGCGGACGGCATTACAACTCCGTAGCCCTTTTCGCGGACGTCTCTCAGCGCGGAAGAAACCTTGTCATACTCGGCTTTCGTCTTTGACAGCTCGCATAAAAGTAGGATGAGGTCCCCGTCGTTTGTGATATTCAGTCCGCTCTCCTCGCTGAGCGTCCGATAATATAGCTCTCTCGGCAGTTCGATACGGAGCGTGAAGCAGCCCTTGCCCATCATCATATCGCTGATTCTCGCGTCCGTTACATTTTCGACCGACTTCAGTCTCTGCGTCAGGAGTTGAGCGTCCCTGAGCTTTTTGACTTCACCGGAAGCACTTAATATCTCGCTGTAAAGCTCTCGCTTGATTGTGTGTCCGTCCGGAAGTGCTTCCACCCAGTCCGGCAGGTACACATAGTATTCCTCAGTCCCAAATTCACTGAGGAGCTTTTGTAGTATCTTTTCAATGTCGTCTTCACGCAGAGTGAGGCAGTTGACACAAAGGCAGGCAACACCGTGTTTTTCAGCCAGCTCCGCCCTCATGCTCTGCGCTCTTTCTGAATTTGGCTCCGCAGAGTTAAGTATAAGCAAAAACGGCTTCCCGATTTCCTTGAGTTCTCTTATAACCTGCTCCTCCGCCGCCACATAGTTCTCGCGCGGAATACCGCAGATTGTGCCGTCCGTCGTGATTACCAGTCCGATAGTCGAGTGGTCGCGAATTACTCTGCGCGTACCCTCCTCGGCTGCCTCGGTCATGCTGATTTCATGGTCAAACCACGGAGTCGTAACCATACGTTCCTCGCCGTCCTCTGTCAGTCCCGCCGCTCCGGGTACCATATAACCGACGCAGTCTATGAGGCGCACAGAAAGCATGTTATTTTCTCCGACGCTGATTTGAACCGCATCCTCCGGCACGAACTTCGGCTCCGCTGTCATTACGGTCTTTCCCGAACCGGACTGCGGCAATTCATCCCGCGCACGCTCTTTAAGATAGATGTTGTCTATGTTTGGTATGACAACCGTTTCCATAAACCGTTTTATAAACGTCGATTTGCCCGTTCTGACGGGACCGACCACGCCAACATATATGTCTCCGCCGGTACGCAGCGCGATGTCCTCATAAAGTCTGCTGTCAGTCATGCTTATTCCCCCTAAGAATGATGATTAGTAATACTTATGGGGATAAGCTCCATTTTATTCGGACATGGGGAGAAAACTTGAATTGAATTTTATATTTTGATGTTTTTTTACTAGTTCAGGTCTGGCGGCAGGGGGCGTTTTATTGCAGATGCTCCCTATTTTTAATCAGATAATACTTGTACAAAAAATGCGATCCAGTTTCAATTATATACCCAAGTATTGCTAAACACATAATTAAGATGATTATTTGTATCCGATGTGATACAAATCCCATTATTAATTTCGCAATTATCAGCCCTGAAGCAGAAAATATTACAATGATTTTTACGGCTGTGCTGGGCTTATTGCTCTTTTTTCGAACATTTTTAGTTAATGAGGCTTTGACATAATAAAAACATAATATGAAATCTGCTATGTAAATCAAAACTGATATTACTATATAAAAAATAAAAGGAAAACGGTCAACTGTATACGCGAATTTATACGACGCAAGCAATAACAAAACAGAAAGAACTATGCAATAAACACCTATGAATAAAACATATGCCTTTTGCTTCTTTTCTGTTTTTATAAGCATCCAAATATTCCAAACAACCATTATTAGGACAATAGGCGGAAAAATAATTCTTGTATACTCTTTCCAGACTCCAAAAAAAGATGTAAGTGCGCCGACCACAATAATAAAGATAAGCCACCCCCATAAGCACTGCCTTACAAGCGAGACTGGCTGGAATTGCAAGTATTCCTCAAGCTTTTTTTCATTTAGCTTCATGTTAAGCTCTCCAAATTTTTATAGAAAGGCTTATAATACAAGTTTCTGCCTTATTGTCTCAAGTGTAGCACATTATCTGCGGTAAATATATCCTTTTCATATGAATATCATCGTAATGAATAATTGCGATGATATTTTTCTGTTTAGTATTGCGGCTTGCGCAGCTGCTGTTTTAAAGTATATAATTTAATAAAATAATAAATCATTTAGTTATAAGAGGTCGTAATGCGCAAAAAGATTGAAAATGAAGTTGTTTTGAGTGCGGCGCTTCGAGTGTTCGCACGTTACGGCTACAGGAAAGCGACGCTTGAGGACATTACGAGCGAACTCAACATGACTGCCGCGGGAATTTATGCCTACGCTGAGAGCAAGCGCGAGCTATACGAGCAGACCGTGAGCTTTGCCATGCTCCGCTGGCAGGATAGGGTCAAAAACGCCGTTTCAAAAGAGGAGTCGGCAAGCGCTAAATTCGCCGTTCTCTGCGGCAGCGCGCTCTGCTATCTTGCGGAGGACAGGGATTTCAGCGCACTGCTCGAAAACGACCCCTCCATTTTCCCTATGTTTCCGACAGTTTACCCCTACGAGGAT
>JASDTK010000042.1:0-6179 GCA_041891555.1 Oscillospiraceae bacterium | reverse complement strand
ATCGCTGCCTGCGAAAGGCTCCTGCGTATCGCAAAAGGCTGTGGGGGTATGGCTAACAAGGAACTGGGGAAATTCGCCGACCAGGTCGACCAGCTCGCGGATAAGTGGAGCAGATAAAAAAACCGAAAAAGCCGCCGTTTTAACGGCGGCTTTTTCTAAGGCAAAATATTTTAATAATTTTGTAACGAACATCGCTATTTCAGGATATATTTTGCAGGGAGGTAGAACAGTGAAACGTGACATGGATGAAATATATCAGGAACACGCGAAAAGTGTTTTCCGGTATCTGTTCAGCCTTTCTCATGATGAGAACTTAGCGGAAGAGCTTACGCAGGAGACATTCTATAGGGCGGTATACTCTGCCGAAAGGTATGACGGTACCTGCAAAATGTCCGTATGGCTATGCCAGATAGCAAAGCACATTTGGTATCAGGAACTGGAAAAGAGAAAGAAAAACAAAACCGATGAACTAACTGAATACATAGCATCATCAGAACTGTCCCTAGAGGATAGAATAATTAAGAATGCCGACAAGATATCTCTGTATAGGACAATAAACAGACTGGACGGGCCGATGAAAGAGGTCGTGTATCTGCGGCTCACGGGGGAATTCAGCTTCGCGGAGATAGGTGAGATTTTAGGCAAAACCGAGAACTGGACGCGAACAGCGTTCTACCGCGATAAACAAAAAATAGTCGAGGAGAACAAACAATGAAGTGTTATGTTGTAAGAGATCTCCTGCCAAGCTACATAGATGGTTTGGTAAGTGATGAAACAAAAAAAGATGTGGGGGAACATCTGGAGAACTGCGTCGATTGCAGAACGCTGTGTGAGCAGATGAAGACCCCGATTGTTCCGGAAGCGGTCAACACCGACGGAAAAGAGATTAACTTTCTTAAAAAAATTAAGAAAAGAACTATCAGGAATATTGTGCTAATAATTACAGCGTTAGTCATCGGTTTTGGCGTTCTGGCATGGATTTTTGCCATTGGCACTGTCGTAAAATCAGGAGATGTCTTAGCTAATACCGAGTTTCAATACAATACTGTATATATTGATAATATCCCTAAATTAACTAAAGAATGGGTCATTCATTTTGAATTGACCAACGGCAAGGCGCTGAAAGCGGATACCGAGTACCTTTTTGGGACTGATGAAAACGGTTTAAAAAGTGTTAAGGGATGCATTATTACCTTATATGAAGTCCAGCCTTCAAGGCTTATAATAGAAAATAATAATTACACGTTCGGATACTCGTACAGCGGAGACGAGCCGCCGGCTACTGATCAGATTATAACCGTTCGTTACAAGGACCAGAAAGTTGTTTATTCGATGAAAGACGAAGGGCTTTATGAACAAATAGAGTAATAATAAAAGGAATGCGAAAACCGCATTCCTTTTATTGTTATATAAGTTAATTAGTCTTGCCTCATAGTCCGCAGGAGCAGAAACGGCAGAGCAGATTTGCAAGACACAGACCAAGACATAGACTGCTGCCGATACCGGCGGTTGGAACGCCTTGATTGAAGCCACGGTAGAAGTTGCCGCCCTGCCTCATTTCTTCGAGTAGACTACGGTATTCCATGTTGCTCGGCTCGAGCCTCACAGCCGTTTCGGCGTGCTCCAGCGCGACGATTCTGTTACCGAGCCCGTAGTTTGCAAAGGCGTACAGATAATGCCAGCGCGCGTTTCGCTCAGATGCGGAAACGCCCTCCAGCGCGGTGAGCGCCTCCCTGTAATGACCTGTTCTGATGTAGTTCATCGCGGCACGCAGAGCCGTCGGCTCGTCCTCCTGTTCGGAATGAAAGCCGCCGAAGCCTTGTCCCGCGCCGTATCTTGTATATGAGCCGAAACCGCCGTATCCGCCAAAACCGCTCGATGAACCAACGTTTTGCTGAGGATTTTTTATCTGATCATAGGCAGTGTTTATCTCATTCATTTTGCGCTCCGCCTCTTTGTTGCCGGGATTTACGTCGGGGTGGTATTTTTTAGCCAGAGAGCGGTAGGCTTTCTTAATTTCTTCGTCGCTTGCGTCGGGAGAAACGCCGAGAACTTTATAAGGGTCTGAGGCCATTAGCGTTTATCTCCTTTTTGCTTAGAATTTTTTACCTGCGCCAGCTCGTATTTTGTCCAGACACCGGAATATAATATGTTTCTCATAATGGACACATCCTCGACAAGAGGAAGTTTTTCAAAATCCATCGTACAGTTTCCTATAAGCATTGTCAATATGTCCTTGAAGTAGAGCTCGCTGCGCCCCGCGTTCTTCAAAGCGGCAAGCGGATTATAGCGATGCTTTTTAATATCATGCGGAAGGTCGATTACCGCATCCGAAATATAAACGAATTCGCCGAGAGAGGAGGCCATAGCGCGAAGAGACGCTTCCCACCTGTCCTCGTGCAGAACGAAAATCTCGCCCATCAGCTCGCCGAAGCAGTGGGACGCGGCGTCAGGGTCCTGAACACCGGCTTTTTCAAGCTCCGAGAGCCTTTTTATGCAGCGCTCCATCGCCTCGCACTGGCGCGGGTATTTTGCTTTCACAGCAATGTATTTTCTCTTAAGTATGCGCGCGTATATGAGACTTAATAGGTTTTTGTCATCGTGCCAGTTGTCAAGCTGGTTCAGATAGGCCAAAGCGACGTTCATGTCGGAGGCGTAGTCAGTTATTTCACCTGAAACGTAGCAATGCTTTGAACAGGGATGTGCTGCGCAGAGTTCCTCACCTTTCGACATTTCCGGCTCATAAAGCGAGTTCAGAACGAGAATGAGAAAGGCCATATCATAGTTCAGCGCGAGGCGTCCGAAGTGGCCGTGCCGCGTTTTCAGTGCGCGACAGAGCCCGCAATAGACCGCTTTGTAACGCGCTTTATCATCTTCCGAAAGGCTTTCAGTGTTAGCGACTACATAACCGAACAAACCGTTTTCACTCCCGTCAGGTCTTTTTTTCAAACGCAGTGCCGCACTTTTTGCACACTACGCGAATTTTTCCCTTTCCCTTGGGAACACGCAAAACGGCCTTGCAGGAGGGGCATTTAAAAAATCTGAATTCTTTGCGCTGCTTCCACATATCGCGGCGAAGCGTAAAGCTGTCAATTATCGGCTGCCTGAATTTCAAAAACTTTGCGTTTTCCGCCCGGCGCTTCGCGTAATTTTTCGAGAATATTCGAAAATAGGCATAGATAATAAGGGCAAACGCGGCCATGAAAACGGTCATTCTTGCCGTACCGGTTAAAAACATGGACAAGAGTAATACGACAATCGATACGGAGGACAGGAACTTCGACAGTTCGTCCAGCCCGTAGCGTCCGTACATGAATTTTGCGAATTTCTGTTTCATTGCTTTTTTACCTTCATTCTGTGACAGGTCCGCAGATGTGCGGATATTTTTTATGCTATATCGTCGTCGAACTGGCTGTTGTATAGCTCCGCGTAGAAACCGCCCTGCCTGAGAAGCTCCTCATGGGTTCCGCGCTCGACTATGCAGCCGTCACGCATGACAAGGATCAGGTCGGCGCTTTTTATAGTTGAAAGCCTGTGGGCGATTATAAAGGAGGTGCGACCCATGGTGAGCTTCTCCATTGCACGCTGAATCTGAATTTCCGTGCGCGTATCGACCGAGCTCGTCGCCTCGTCCAGAATGAGCAGAGGAGCGTTCTCGATGATAGCGCGGGCAATCGTCAAAAGCTGACGCTGACCTGCGGAGAGGCTGGCATTGTCGCCCAGCACAGTGTTGTAGCCGTCGGGAAGAGTGCGGATATAGTGGTCAAGCCCGACTGCCTTGCAGGCTCTTTTGACCTCCTCGTCGGAGACGTTTTCTTTGCTGTAGACGATGTTCTCGCGTATTGTGCCCTCGAAAAGCCAGGTGTCCTGTAAGACCATGCAGAATTGCTCGTGGACGCACTGTCTGGTCATTTTGCTTATCGGAATACCGTCAATGAGAATTTCGCCGCCCTTCAGCTCATAAAAGCGCATGAGCAGGTTTACTATGGTCGTCTTTCCGCTGCCCGTCGGCCCGACGATAGCAATCTTCTGGCCGCTTTCAACCTTCGCCGTGAAGTCTTTAATAATCTCGCGGTCAGGGTTGTAGCTGAATTTTACATCGCGGAACTCGACCTCACCCTTTGAAGCATGGGTGGCGATTGCGTCCTCCGCCTCGGGAGAAAGCTCCTCCTCATCAAGGAAGTCGAACACGCGCTCCGCCGCCGCCGCGGTGGATTGAAGAGTCGTAAGAGACTGGGCAAGCTGGGCGAGGGGCTGAGTGAAAAGACGGATATAAATCATGAAGGCGACTATGACACCGAACTCGATCTTTCCGCTCATCGCCAGAGCTCCGCCTACGACGCAAACGGAAACATAACCGAAGTTGCCGATGAAATTCATGAGCGGCATCATGATGCCGGAAATGAACTGCGCCTTCCAGGCGCTCATGAACAGATTGTTGTTCATCCCGCTGAAGGTCTCTTCCGACTGCTTTTCGCCGTTATAGGCTCTGACTATGTTGAGCCCCGAGTAAACCTCCTCGACAAGGCCGTTTATCCTGCCGAGCTCGCGCTGCTGGCGTTTAAAATGTTTTTGGGAGCGCATCATGATGGTCATCATAACTGCGAAGCCTATCATTGAAGAAACAATAGCGACAGCAGTCAGTATAAGGTTTGTATAGAGCATCATAACAAGCGAGCCAAGGAAGAGAGCGGCAGCGCTCGTAAGCTGGCCTACGCTCATATTTAGCGTCTGACCTATAGTGTCGACATCGTTTGTCACACGGCTCAGCACGTCTCCGAAGCTGACTTTATCAAAGTATTTCAGCGGCAGACGGTTAATTTTGTCACTGATCTGTCCGCGCATGGACTTTGAGAGCTTCTGTGTTACCGAGGCCATTATGAAGCCCTGAAAATAAGAGCACAGAGCGCCTATGCCATAGAGAATCGCGAGCGTCAGCCCGATTTTTGCGACCTGCTCCAGGTCAATGCCGGTCATAGCGCCGGAAATGATGAGATTTGTTATCTTTTTGAGCCTGTCGGGTCCAACTATAGTAAAGATTGCACCAGCGGCGGAGAGAAAGAAAGCTATGATTATTGGTAAACTATAGGGCTTGCAGAATTCTGCGAAACGGGAGAAAGCGGTTTTGAAATCCCTCGGCTTCTCAAAGGACTGCCCCTGCATGGCCATGGGGCCGCGGCGCGGCGGATTGGGCTTTCTTTCATTATCCATTAGCCAGTTCCTCCTCTGAAAGCTGCGACAGGGCTATCTCTCTGTAGACCTCGCAGGTCTGCATGAGCTCTGAGTGTGTGCCGATACCGTTGACCTCACCGTTTTCGAGGACAACTATCTTATCCGCATCGCGTATCGTGCCGATGCGCTGCGCTACAATGACGGAGGTCGTGCCCATCAGCTCCTTTTTCAGGGCCGTGCGCAGGTTTTTATCGGTTTTGAAATCCAGAGCTGAGAACGAGTCGTCAAAAATGAAAATTTCAGGGTTACGACAGACTGCGCGGGCTATGCAGAGTCTCTGCTTCTGACCGCCGGACACGTTTGTACCTCCCTGCGAAATCGATGAATCATAGCCCTCGGGCATCTGCTCCACGAAATCGGCGCTCTGCGCGATTTCGACGGCTTTTTTAATCATTTCCTCCGTTTTTTCGCCCTCGCCGTTGTCGCCATAGGCAACGTTTGAAGCGACGGTGCCCGTAAACAATACGGAACGCTGAGGAATGTAGCCAAGCTTATTTCTAAGCTGCTTCTGCGTGTACTCGCGTACGTCGACACCGTCTATCAAAACCTCGCCCTCCGTCGCGTCATAGAAGCGGGGAAGAAGGTTGATTATCGTAGATTTGCCGCTTCCGGTAGACCCGATGAAAGCAATGATTTCGCCTCTTTTCGCAGTGAAGCTCACGTTTTTAATAACATAATCCTCGGCACCGGGGTATTTGAAGCTTACGTTTCTGAATTCAATTTCACCCTGAATGCCGGGCAACGCTTCGGCTCCGGGACCGTCCTGAACCGCGCTCTCGGTTTCCAGAACCTCATTAATTCTCTTTGCAGAGACCGTGACACGCGGCAGCATGATGAAGATCATTGTCAGCATCATAAACGCGATAACGACCTGTATGGCATAGGAGGAGAAAACGACCATGTTAGAAAACAGAGTGATTTTCTCCATCATTCCGGCGGAATTTATC
>JASDTK010000041.1:0-6223 GCA_041891555.1 Oscillospiraceae bacterium | reverse complement strand
TGTCCAGCTTGTGAGCCTCAATTTTTTCCTTGCAAATCGCAAAAGCTTCCTTTTCGCGCTCCTTATTCTGAGCCGCAATACGAAGATCTTCCTCTGTCGCAGTCCTGATAACGGGTCTCAGCGGAGGTATGATGCTTTCGTCAGTCACATAATGCTCGCCGTAAGCACAGTCTCCGATATCGAGACCCTTTGAAGTTTCAACGATAAGGGTATCGCCCGAATGGATTTCGATACCGCTCGGGTCAAAATAATATGCCTTACCGTGGGGGTTGAATTTTACACTTACTACCTTAACCAAAATTTTTCCTCATTTCATATTGCCAGCACGCAAAGCATACCCATAACATGCTTTGAGCTGACATTCAGGCGCAGATAATCCTCCGCCCTGTCGCACAGTGAGAGAAGGCAAAACGCGTCCTCGCGTGTCAGATTGTTATACTTTTTCTTTAAACTAATAAAGCTTTCGAGACAAAATCTTACGTCGCTCACGAATTCGCTTACCCGCTCGGTATCGAAATTATCATGCTTTCCGAAAAAGGAACAGAGCTTAGCCTCGTCCTTTTTTGCCGCAAGCGTTATATACTCTTCCGCAAGCTCGCTCTCGTTTCCCGATTTTTCACCTGCAAGCCGAATAACAGCGCAACGCGAGCGTACTGTCGCAAGCAGAGCCTCAGCGCTGTCTGCACAGAGTATGAATACGGCGTATTCGGGCGGTTCCTCAAGTATCTTCAGGGCGGCATTCTGCGCCGGAATATTCATCGTGCCCGCGTCCCTTATGATATAGACCTTCTTATCCGCCTGCGAGGGGCGCACATAGGCGTCGGAAGCCATCTGTCTTATCTGCTCCACCTGTATATCGCGCTTTGCCTTACCCTTATCGTCGAGCTTTCTTGAGATATCTATGACGTCCGGATGAAAGCCCGAAAGAACATTCCTGCACGCGGGACATTCCATGCAGGGTTGTTTTTCGTGTTCCTCACACAGAAAATAGCAGGCGATATCAAGCGCCATCTTCTCTCTTCGTCCTACATCGGGTGAGGCAATTATATATGCGTGTGAATTGATAAAGCCTTTTTCGCTCATCATAGCTTAATAAATTGGTCTACGTCCATCATAAAGACAACCGCGCGGCCTACCTTGACCTGCGGTGGCAGCTTAAAGCTCCCCATTAGAAAATCGGAAGGCACGTCCACGATTCTCTCGGATGAGTTTTCATGAAGAATTTTCAGCGCAGCGCTGACCTTTTTATCGTCTATTGCAGACATTATAACCGAGTTTTCCTTTTTGAGAAACCCGCCATAGCTGTCTGCCACCGTTGAATGGTATCCCGCCATTGACATCGCGTTCGCAACCTTGAGTGCATCCGTCTTGTCAGTAATCGCGACCATCAGTTTCATTTCGGATCCTCCCTCAATAATTGTTGAACTTCCTAAATAATTGTACCTTTATTCTTGGTATTCGTCAATGACAAATTAAAGTCCCCCTTCCTTGCTTGACACTATATGTTTAAGCATATTACAATGAGACAATAAGTATGCTGGGGGGAATGTAGCTTGAAAAGTATAATCGAATACGCTGAGACGGAGTTTCGCTCTTTTTCGGAAAAGCCCTTCGGGCCGGTGGACAGTCTTATCCTGTCGCAGCTTTCCTACATTAACTTTGAGGGCATTGTCCCCAAACCTGCGGACGGTCAAAAATCCGTCCGGATAGCGGACTGCCTGAAAGCGGAGCTCTATACCTCCATGCTTTTTGAAACCCGTGACCCGAAAAGCAACAAACGCCTTCTGCAAGCTGTTGCCGCTAGTCCTCGTTTCAGGGATATCGGTATGAGCTTCTTTGTCAGCGAATTCGACCCAGTCAGCGAAAAGCAGTTTTCAGCCGTCACTTATATTCTGCCCGAAAGCACCAAATATATAGCATTTCGTGGCACAGACGACACCTTGATCGGCTGGAAAGAAGATTTCAACATGGCCTTCGTCTATCCGGTGCCGTCGCAGAAAAGAGCTCTGGAATACCTGCTTGATATATCGCGGCACATGTCCGGCCAGCTGATTCTCGGCGGTCACTCAAAAGGCGGCAATCTTGCCGTATACTCCGCTTTGGCCTCCCCGCAGTCCGTTTCAAGCAGAGTACTGCGTGTATATGACCACGATGGTCCCGGCTTCAGGGAGGGCGTACTTGACAGCGAAGGCTATGGTATTGTCGAGGATCGGATTGAAAAAACCGTTCCCGAATCCTCTCTCATAGGGATGCTGCTGGAGGGTCACAAAAAATATACGGTAGTCGAGAGCCGCCGTTTCGGCGTAATGCAGCACGATCCGTTTTCCTGGAAGGTCGGTGGCGACGGTTTTATAACCACCGAGGAGGTCTCCGACGGAGCAAAGTATATGAACCGCACCATAAGAGAATGGCTCAACTCACTGTCGCAAGAAGAACGCGAGAAATTTACCGACCTTTTGTTTGGTGTACTCGATGCAGGCGACGCTAAGACCTTTTCTGAAATCACGCAGGAGTGGAGAAAGAATTTTTCCGCAATTTTCACGGCGATAAAGGAAACAGATCCCGAAATGAGGAAGTTCATTGGTGAATTGATAAAAGAATTTGGCCTGCTTCTGCTTCACAATCTCCGTTCAAAACGCAGACTGGCCGGCGAACTGACCCAGTAGGCGTCAACATAGAAAAGCGGACAGCCTTTAACTGCTTAACTGCAAAGGCTGTCCGCTTTGTTTCGGTTTTGAAATCAGAAGGACTTCTTGAGCTGCTTTTCAATGAACGCGACAATCTGCCCGACAGAGCGGAGCTCGCTTGCGTCATCGTTCGTAATAATGATATTATAGCCCTCCTCAAGGGTCATAATAAGCTCGACAACATCAAGCGAGTCGGCGCCGAGGTCGTCGACAATTAAGGTATCTTCGGTAATCGAATCGGGGCTGATTTCCAACTGCTTTGCCAGTGTTATTCTGACGGTCTCAAAAATAGAATTATAGTCTCCCACTTTACGGCGGTCAAGCCGCCCCTCACCTCTGCTCTTTTATGAATTTGTTAATCCTGCGGCTTAGTTTTTTCGCAGGAAATGACCACTCTGCGGTTCGGCTCAACTCCAGTGGAGCAGGTCGTAACGCCCTCGTAATTCTGTAGGGCCGTGTGGATAACATGGCGTTCATAGGAATTCATAGGTTCAAGCGCCATGCTTCTGCGGTACTTGAGAGCCTTAGCGGCCATCTTTTCCGCAAGATGCTCAAGCGATTCCTCACGCTTTGAGCGATAATTCTCGGCGTCTATGCTGATATGCGTTCTCTCGTCGGTACCTCGGTTCACGGCATAATTGGTCAGGTGCTGTATCGCATCCAGAGTTTCCCCGCGGCGTCCGATTATGGCTCCCATTCCCGCTCCGCTCAGCTCGATTGTGATTGCGCCGTCGTCTCTTGTTTTTATTCCGATGTCGGCGTTTATTCCCATACGGCTCAGCAGTCCCTGAAGGAAGTCCCTGGCCTTTTCCTCAACGTTCGCATTTGACGGCTTGTCAGGAACCTCATATATTACCTTTACAACGGCGGGAGAGGCGCCTATTCTGAGAAAACCGCTTTTGGCGCGTTCAACGATCTCGATAGAGACTTCGTCTCTTTGAAGGTTTAGCTGACGGAGAGCGGAGGCAATCGCTTCATCCTCTGTTTTTCCGGTCACTTCGATTGAATTCTGCATTGCTTATCTCCCATATAATGTCATATACGGTTTCTTCAGTCCTTATCACCTGTGTCGGTGTGTTGGGCTTCGGTATCCGTATTTTCGGTACTTGTGTTTTCGTCGGTCGTTTTTTCGGTAAATTCGCTGTCGACTTCCTCGTCGATAGCGGAGAGCTCGGCCGCTGCCTTTGTCGCTTCCTCGGCACCTTCGGGATTTACAAAGCGATCTTCGACATAGGCTCTGCCTCTAGCGTACTTGCGGGTTCCGACCTGTGAAGCAGGCGTTTCATCGCTGAGTCCCAAAGCTGCGCGGCGTTTTGCCTTTTCCTCTGCGCGCTCTGAAGCAAGTCTTTCCTCGCTTTGTGCCTTCGCGTTTGCCTGAAGCTTCTTTTTGCTTGTGTTTTTGTTTCTCTCGGTCGCGCCCAATTCTTTAAGTTTTTCGGTTTCCAGACGCTTTTTTTCAATCTCTAATTCCCGCGCACGGTATCTTTCGTTGCGTTCCGCGTCCTCTTTGTCGAGCATCTTGCCGTAATACTTGTTCAGAATTGCATCCTGCCCAGTTGCAAGGGCGCTCTGCGCGATCCAGTAAATGCCCAGAGCTGCGGGTGCGACAAAACCGATGTAGACAGACATCAAAGGCATCATATACATCATGGTTTTCATTGAGCCCTGCTGCTGCGCCATCTGCGGATTTGCGGCATTCGAAATTTTCATAGAGAAGAAAGCGAACACGCCGGATATGACCGGTATCAAGAAAAGCCCCAGTGCGGGAAGCCAACTTGACTTTTGGCTCCAATCCACGCCCGCGAATCTCCATGAAGGGATCTGACCCAGGTTCATGCCTAAAAAATTAAGATTTAAATCAACAAGCTTGTCTGAGACTCCACTAAAAAGATTGAAGTGCGTGTGAACATAGTCTATCAAAGAAAGCTGAGAATAAGTGCCTGTCGGTATGGTTCCGCCATTGTTCGTGACAATATCCTTGATTGCGCTATATTGGGCTTCCGATAGGTTCATAAGATATGTGAACGGATAACGGATAACATTGTACAGAATAAAGATAAATACCATTGGTATCAGGGACCAGAGGCAGCCGGACATGGGGTTGATTTTTTCTTCCTTGTAGAGCTTTGCAACCTCTTCCTGATATTTCTGTTTGTTGCCCTCGTGCTTCTTTTCCAGTTCCTTCATGTAAGGCGTAAGACGCGATGTGCGCATCATGCTGTGCTTTGACTTCATCTGGAACGGCAAAAGAATGACCTTGACCACAACTGCGAAGAGAAGAACGGCAATGCCGTAATTCCCAGTGAGGTTATAGAAAGCCATCATAAGCAATGAAAACGGGTAGGCAATAATGTGGGAAAATGACATAGGGAATCTCCTATCGATATGTCCGGTTAAGGGACCGGATCATAGAAATCGTGCTCACCTCTGTGGAAAGGGTGACATTTGCTGATGCGTTTGAGCGCAAGCCAAGAGCCTTTGGCGGCTCCGTATTTTTCCAGTGCTTCAACTGCGTACTGCGAACAGGTAGGAATAAATCTGCAGCAGGGCTGCGTATGCGAAGATATATATTTTTGATAGAACCTCACGAGTGCAATCAGAAATTTCTTCAACCGTTATCACCGCTTTTCGGTTTATCAGACAAAATTCCCAGCCTTGATAAGGCGTATAAATAAGCCTTTTCCAGCTCAGCATAGCTGACATAAGGACTTTTTTGTCTTGCGACCAAAACCATGTCGATTCCCTTCGGTATACGCTCCTCGTTAAGGCGGTATATCTCCCTCAAACGCCTCCTCACGCGATTCCGCGTAACGGCGTTTCCGACTTTTGTGCTTACCGTAACCCCGAGCTGATTGTAATCCCTGTTCGTTTTTCTGAAATATACGACAAGGGACGGAGTCGCTGCGCTTTTACCCTTTGCATACAAACGGCGGAACTCATGATTTTTCTTCATCGAAACCGAGAATTTCAAATTTCACAGTCCTTTCGTCTGAAAGCAAAGCCGGATAAACACCTAAAGGGCGGAAACTTCCGCCCTGAAAAATCGGTATTACGCGGTAAGCTCCGCTCCGGCAAAGCCGATAGACGCCGCTTCACAGTACGTTTTGATCATCGGATTAATAGGAGAGCTTAGCTCTGCCTTTGGCTCTGCGGCGTGCAAGTACCTTGCGGCCGTTTTTTGTAGACATTCTCTTGCGAAAGCCATGTTCCATCTGAGCATGACGCTTTTTGGGCTGATACGTACGAACCATTTTCGTACACCTTCCTTTCGTTGTATGATACTCAACAACAGCCTTGCCCCTGCAGTCTCCCGCGGATGCAGCAAGAACAGGCCGCAGTAGTTGATAAAATTGATGTCTGCGGTAGCTCCGAACTTCGACTCAAATAAATATGGTCAGAAAACTAAGTTATTATACAGTATGCGCAAACGACATGTCAACAGATATTTGCGTCAAAAGGCTTTGAAAAAGCTCGCCTTCAATCCTGACCATACTTGCGGAAAAGCGCCGAGAGCACCGGACTTTTCAGTGTATACC
>JASDTK010000040.1:3002-6237 GCA_041891555.1 Oscillospiraceae bacterium | reverse complement strand
TTTATATCTTTAAAGCATAAAAACCAAATATAAGCTTCAAAGGCGTCAGTTTCGGGCCATGTTAGGCCGATAGAAACATGCGCCCTATTTTGTTTTTCTATAGATTGAATTAAAACAGCAAGCGTGCAAAAGTCGGAGCTTCAATGCGAAGCCCCGGCTTTTTTGCGCTTGCGGAAAGGAGAGATAAATGCCTCATGATCGTGAACGATACAAAGTTAAACCCTGCGCACCGGCGTGTTCGCCCGACCTGCCGGAAGATCCTGCCTGCACTCTTTTTGAAAAATGCAGAGGGTGCCCATACCCCGCACACGGGTTTATTTGCTGGCGCAGTGATGGGAGCTGCATCCGGTCCGAAGTTGAAAGATTGAATAAACGGAAGGAGGAAGCAAAGTGATTCAAGCAGTTTTAACCAACAGCCAACATCCGGAATACGGTGTGGCTACTGTCCCATTCCCTATTCCCAGAGAAGAATATGACCATATGATGGAGCTTCTGGCGCCATTGGAAATCGGCGATACCGTTGCGCGGGATTGCCATATCAAAGAAGTCAGCGGTGATCTTCCGGCACTAAGACAGTTGGAGCAGACGAATGCCAATTTGGATGAGCTTGATTACCTTGCAAAGCGGCTGGATAGCTTTGACAATTATGAAAAAGCGCAGTTTCAGGGCATGGCGTCAAAGCTCGGTCTGCACGGCGTTAATGAACTTATCAACCTGACCTTCTGCTGTCAGGAGGCTACGATCATCACAGACTTCACAAACTTGGAGAAGGTCTGGCGCAGGCACTTCCTGACACTGGGCGGAGGGATTTCGATAGAGAAAATGCAGGGCGAAGACTTCCGTGAAATCGCTCGTTGTCTGATTGAAAGTGAAGTCGGATATATCACACCTTACGGCGTGGCCACAGCAATGGCATGGAATTGTCGCAGATATATGACGGAAAGCACTTTCCCGAATACCTCTATGAAGACTGTTCCATGGAGCTTGCAATGTTTTTGGAGGCGCCAGGCGAGAAAGAATCCTTTCTCTATCTCCCAATGCCGAATATTCAACTCAATCGCGTGATGCAGCGTGCGGGCTACGATGAGATGACTGACGTTAGCAGCTCACGTAGCTCTACCGCTGTGCGTTAAACGAGCTTGATAGTTACTCCAATCTTACTTACAAACAGGAAAAGTCTATTGAACGGGAATTACTTTGACGGGTGGTGCAGCACAGCTTTCTCGGCGCACAATGTGAAATGGTAACAGGACTTTGAGCGGCAGCGTGTGTCCGCCGTTTATCCTGTCTATGAGCACCCGAGTCGCCACTTTACCCATCTCGTCTAACGGTATATGGATGGTCGTGAGCATAGGGGAGACGTATTGGTCAGTCTCGATATCGTTGGCACCCATAACCGACAAATCCTCAGGAACGCGCAGCCCGTGGCTTTTGCAGGCGCGAAGGACGCCGATGGCGGTGGTATCATTTGCACAGTATAGAGCGGTAGCATCCATGTCCTGCGCAAGCAGACGCTCCAGCCCGCGGCAACCACTTTCATATGAAAGCACTGGATTTGTAGCAATATTCCGTTCACTGCGTTCCAGCCCCAATTTTTCTAGAGCGTGGATATAGCCCCGGAAGCGGGCCTCTTGACGGTCCGCTCCCACAAAACCTATGCGTCGGTGACCTAGCTGATACAGATAGCTCACGGCCTCTTGAGCGGCAAGATATCCGTCGCAAATAACACCGTCACAGTGTATATCAAGGTCGTTCCATCCGAGATAGACAATCGTTTTAAAATGCTTGCACAGAGCTTGGTAAAGCTTCAACTGAAAACGCCCGATAATTATGAGCTGATTACTGGAGGCCTCCTGCATCAACTGCATGGTGGAGCCGCTTTCGCTGTCACCCGAATAAAAGGTGTATTTTAACATATAACCTTGGTGGAAAGCCTCACGCTCAATGCTTGAGATAGCCTGAGTAAAGAAAGGATCTTCCCGCACTTCTTCGGAAGAACATGCTACAAGGCAGAAAATGGAACGCGTCGACTCGGGAAAAGAAGTTCCAGATTTCTTGAGTGCCTGTGCCTCTTTGTTGGGCATATATCCACCCGCATGGGCAATCTCCCATATCCGATTTTGCACCTCTTTGCTTGCCGCACCTGGGGAAGAAGCATTGAGTACCCGCGAGACAGTCGAAATGGATACATTCGCCTGAGCAGCAATTTCCTTTAAAGTCATATGCAACAACTCCTTTGTGTAAATCATAACACAAAAATAAAAATTTTCAACACAAAAAATGAAAGAAAAATAACGCAAAAATGCATGCCATTTGATTAACAACCCAATCAAACTGCAAAGAACCGGACAATATGCATAAAAAATGCGCGCAGAAAAGTAATAATTTGGCCAAAACGAAAACGTTTGGGTAAAATATTAAGTAAAAAGAGCGAAAAGAGCTTGAAATCATTATGGAAAGTTGCTATCTTGAGAATGAAAACAATACCTGTCTATTCGCAAAACGCCGAGAATAATAGCAAAAAATTGTAAAAAACGCGCAATGCTATTAAGCAAAAAGAACAAGACCTGAGAGCAAAAAGCACGCAAACACCTTGGTTTAGGCATCACGTAGTTGACTTTGGCAGTGGCTGGCTCCCTTGCAGAGGAAACACCTAGCCAAACTGAACTCAATATGCCGTTGCAAATCCATGAAGACTGTCCGAAAACTGAAAGGAGAAACAAAATGAAAAAGGCACTTGCACTGTTCCTTGCGCTGACTATGATCTGTGCGCTGCTGGCCGGCTGTGGCAGCAACGCGACGTCCACCGCCTCCGAAGCTCCAAGCGCGGCGGCTTCCGATACCGACTCGGCGAAAGCCGATACTACCTTCGGGCTTACCCCACTGCCCGAAAGAACCACCCTTCGCGTAGGCTTCTTCTCGGGCTCCGCACATGGAATGCCGTTCTACATCGCGGATCAGATGGGCTTCTTTGATGAACTTAATATCGACGTCGAATATGAGTCTTTCATAGGAGGACCAGCTATGATGGAAGCCAGCGCCAGCTGGGATATATGCGACGTTGGCGCACCCGGTGTTCTCAACGGTATGAAGAACTATGATATCCATATGATCGGCCTTTGTGATAACGAATCCAACACAGCGCTTTTCGTTCGTCCGGGTAGCGACCTTGCCAAGGATCCCACCAATCCTGATTTGTGGAAAGGCAAGACGATCATTCTTAATAGTGGCACGA
>JASDTK010000040.1:0-2992 GCA_041891555.1 Oscillospiraceae bacterium | reverse complement strand
CTGCAGTACATGTGTGCAAGCTATCTTAAGAGCATCGGCGCCAGCATTGACGATGTGACCATCGTCAGCATGGACGTCACCAGTGGAATGACCGCTTTTAATGCGGGCGAAGGCGACGCCGTCTGTGCATGGAACGCAGTGGCTTATGGTGCAGACGACGCAGGTTTGGTACGCGTGACCGATATGGGTAAGATGGGCTTGAACAACGTTTGCGGACTGTGCGCGACTCAAGATGCACTTCAGAACAAAGCGGATTTGGTTAAACTGGCGTGGATGGTCTATTACATGACATGGGATTGGTGCCAGAAGAGCGACGATAACATGGCTAAGGCCGTTGAACTGTATGTCCAGTCCTGCGAGGACGAGGGCGTCGCAGCCAACGAATCTATCTGCAAGCGCGCGCTTGAAAATTTTAATTGCCCCTCCGTGAAGGATGCCTTTGCCTTGATGACAACAAAAGAAGCGGACCGTTCCGGCTCCGGCGAAGTTCTTCAGGCAACCAACGATCTTTTCGAGACTCTTGACTTTTTCATCGACCTTGGCAGCTACAGTGCGGAAGACCGTCAGACTATTCTGGACAAGTCTCTTGTTGACTCCGGCATCGCCGATTCGTGCAAGGACACTCTGACCGAGCTGGGTTATATTTCTTAAAGAAGTTCTCTTTAATTATTTCAAAGTGAGCGGATGGGACTGCTTCGGCTGCCTTCCAGGGCGAGCCGAGCGGTTCCATTGGCTTATAGTGTGGAATATTAAAGAGTTCGGCAGCAGGACATAGGGCCCTTGCGGCTGGCATATCCCAGCGAACATACCAATTCTTCAAGGAGGAACGAACATGAGTGAAAACGGAAGCTCTGCTGGCAGGCTGTCTGACGAGGAGCGTATCCGACTGGTACAGAGCCAAAAACGTCGCAGCGATTATCAGTTGGCACTCTTTTCTGTCATCGGCATTTTGGGCTTTTTGCTTCTGTGGCAGGTGGCCGTCATGTTGGGCTGGCTGCCCAGCCGATATGTACCAATGCCATCCAAAGTTATTGAATTGTTTTTTAAAAAATGGACCGATCCCAACCCGGATGGTGCCACGCTGGGTCTGCATATCTTGGGTAGTTTGCAGGTGGCACTCACAGGTTTTGGTCTTGCAATCGTTATTGGAGTGCCGCTAGGCCTATTTATGGGCTGGTTTCGAGCTTTTGACAAGTTTATGCGCCCGATTTTTGAGATTTTACGCCCGATTCCACCCGTTTCATGGATTCCAATGACCATCATCTGGATGGGAGTAGGTCTGCAGGCCAAGGCATTCATTGTTTTCTTCTCTGCCTTTGTGCCCTGCGTAATCAACGCATACACCGGTATAAAACAGACAAGTCCCGTACTTATCAACTTTTCAAAAACTTGCGGGGCTTCAAACTTCACCATCTTTTACAAGATTGGCATTCCCTCTGCCATGACCATGACGTTTGCCGGCGTTCGCGTGGCGCTGGGCAACGCGTGGGCAACTTTGGTTGCCGCCGAGATGCTGGCAGCCAGCACCGGCCTAGGCTATATGATTCAGCAGGGACGCCAGTTCGCTCGTCCTGACATCATTATTCTTGGCATTGTTGTTATCGGAGCCATTGGAGTACTCTTTACCTCACTGCTGGGCAAACTCGAGAACAAAGTATTGGGGTGGAAAAAATGACAAAAACAAAAAAGATTGTTGTGCAGAGTGAATACGAGCGCAAGGATCAGCTTCGAAACCGCATCTAATCGGTGTTGCCGTTCATTTCGATCGCTCTGCTGCTCATACTCTGGGTTTCGGCCTCCTCAACGGAGGGCAGTAGCTTTCCGTCTCCGATGGAAGTCGTCAATCGGTATATTCAATTTACTGAAAGGCCAATTAAAGGCCTGAGCTTAATAGGTCATATCTGGGCCAGTTTGCAGCGCGTTTTCATTGCAATGGGCGTAGCCTGGGTACTGGGTATCTCTTTTGGTGTGCTCATTGGCTGGAACAAGAAAGCCAACGCCCTTCTGGGCTCAGTCTTTACGGCTTTCCGCTCTGTTCCGCCTCTGGCCTGGGTGCCGCTGATGACTATGTGGTTCGGTACCGGAGAATTCCCGAAAATCCTCATAGTATTTATTGGCGCACTGATGCCGGTAGTGGTGAATACTGAGGCGGGAATAGCCAATGTGCAGAGATTGTATCTGGATGTTGGTACCATTTTTAACGCGAACAGGCGCCAGATGCTGTTCGAAATAGCAATACCGTCGGCGCTGGACGCAATTTTCGCGGGCATACGTACCTCCACCAGTGCGGGCTGGATGGTGGTCCTGGCCGCCGAAATGCTGGGCGGAAAATCCGGCGTGGGCTTTCTTATTACCCGAGGTATGGATTCCGGCGATTATGCTCTCTGCCTGCTTTCGATGATCTGCATCGGTCTTGTGGGCGCGCTGCTGGCCGTAATAACTCAAATCTTAGAAAGGATCATATGCCCATGGACAGCAAAAAAATCAAGCTGAAGCTGGAGAATATCTCTCAGAGCTATATCGTTAAAGACAAGGTGTTCGATGCGGTTGTGGGCGTGTCCTTGGACGTTAGAGACTCGGAATTTTTGGTTATTTTGGGTCCCGGCCGCTGCGGCAAATCCGTGCTGCTGAATATGATCGCGGGATTGGAAAAGCCAATAGAGGGCAGTATACAGCTCGACGGCGAGGAGCTAAAGGGCAGCGACGAACGTATCGGCATGGTATTCCAGAAGCTCGCTCTGATGCCTTGGAAGACCGTTATGGAAAACGTTGAGCTCGGGCTGAAGATAAAAGGCATGAAAAAGAGCGAACGGCGCGAAATTGCGCAGAAATATATAGACCTCGTGGGTCTGCAGGGCTTCGAAAAAAGCTATCCCAACCAACTGTCGGGTGGTATGAAGCAGCGCGTGGGTATTGCCCGTGCCTATACCAACTACCCGGAAATACTTCTTATGGACGAGCCGTTCGGGCAGCTGGATGCGCAGACCAGATA
>JASDTK010000039.1:0-6245 GCA_041891555.1 Oscillospiraceae bacterium | reverse complement strand
GGTTCTGCCCGAAGCCGATATAAAGATTTTTCTGACCGCAACCGCTGAGGAACGCGCTCAAAGAAGATTTGACGAACTGCAGCTTCGCGGAACAAAAACCACCTATGAGGAAGTTTTGCGCGATATAAGCTACCGTGATCTGAACGATAGCACGCGCTCGGCGGCGCCGCTCCGACCGGCGGAGGGAGCAGTTGTTCTTGATACCACCGGAAATACACTGACGCAGAGCTACGAAATGATTTGCGTCCTTATCGAGGAGAAAATGTCGAGATGAAGGCTGCTTACATTTTTTGGTATATGCTTTTATTTCCCCTTGCAAAGCTTATTATTCCCTGCGTTGTCAAGGGCAGGGAGAATATTCCGCGGGGACCCGTTATAGTCTGCGCCAACCACACAAACATTTTAGATCCAGTTTTAATCGCTTATGCCTTCGGTCACAAGTGTCAGCTTTTTTTTATGGCTAAAGCCGAACTTTTTAAAATCCCCGTTGTAGGTGCAATATTCAAAACCGTGGGCGTGTTCCCGATAGTCCGCGGAGAAACCGATATTAATTCTATAAGAACCGCAATGAGACATCTGAAAAACGGCGAACAGATAATGATGTTTCCCGAGGGTACCAGGGTCAAAGAGGACGATCTAATTGCGGCCAAAAGCGGCGCGGTCCGCATCGCCATTAAGATGAAGGTTCCTGTTCTGCCAATCCACCTTTCAAAAGGAAAAAAGGCGTTTCGACAGTCAAAGCTCGTTATCGGCCAGCCGTATATGCTGGAGGCACCGGCAGATAAGAACTACGCCCCGCTTATAACCGAGCTGATGGACAAAATACACGCTTTGGAGTTTCAGAGTTGAAAAAGCTGCTGGTCTCGGATAGCGCCGGCTTTTGTTTCGGCGTCAGCCGCTCCGTTATGCTGGCAGAAAAAACACTTGAAAGCAGTAAAAGACACTGCTTTAGCCTCGGCGAGCTCATACATAACGATTCAGTTGTTGAAAAACTGAGCGCCGCGGGTCTCAATGTCGCTCATTCAGCGGAAGATATCCCTGATGAGGCTTTAGTAATAATCCGCTCACACGGCGTCGGAGCTAAGGAATATGAGACACTTAGGAGCAAAAACTGCGAAATTATCGACGCGACCTGCCCGAAGGTGTTGAAAATTCATAGGATTGTTTCCGATGCCGCCGCAAACCGAAGGATTCCTGTAATTATTGGTATGAAGGAGCATCCGGAGGTTAAAGCAATTTGCGGCTGGTGCGAAAACGCTGAGGTGTTTTCGGACGCGGATGAGTTTGAAAGCTGGCTTGATTCTTCGCATGAAAACCGAAATAAACCGTTGACCGTGGTGTTTCAGACAACTCAGACACAAAATAATTTGGAAAAGACAGAAAATATTCTTAAAAAAGAGTGTACAAACAGCGAAATTTTTGATACAATATGTAGCGCTACATCCATAAGGCAGTTTGATGCTGCAGCTTTATCTAAAAACTGCGATGCAGTGGTCGTTATCGGTGCCCGACACAGCGCGAACAGCGTTCACCTTGCGGAAATATGCAGAGAACATTGCAACAATGTTCAATTCATTACTTCTGCGGAGGAGCTGGATTTTTCTGCATTTGTGGGAGCCGGAGCCATTGGCATAACAGCCGGAGCGTCTACGCCGGAGTGGATTATTAAGGAGGTAAAACAAACCATGACTGATGAACTGAAAATTGAAGAAACCACAGCTGAGGAAAAGGCGGAGGAAACCGTAGCCGAAACGGAAATGACCTTTGACCAGATGCTGGAGGAGTCTATAAAAACAATATATAACGGCGATACCGTTATTGGCGTCGTCGATGCGATTACTCCTACAGAAATTAGCCTTGATCTTGGAACAAAGCATTCCGCATATATCCCTGTTTCCGAATTTACTGACGATACCGATGTCCCCATCGAGCAGCTCGTAAAAATCGGTGACAGAATCGAAGCCTGCGTTGTTCGCGTGAACGACGTGGAAGGTACCGTTATGCTCTCCAAGAAGCGCCTTGAAGCCGCAAAGTCCTGGGTTATTGTTGAAGAAGCTGCGGATAAGGGTACTATCCTTGAAGGCACAATTACCGAAGATAATAAGGGCGGCGTTGTCGTCACTGTTAAAGGCATTCGTGTGTTTGTTCCCGCTTCTCAGACCGGGCTTGGCAAGGATGCCGATATGAGCGAACTCCTTAAGAAAAAGGTCCGTCTCAAGATTACAGAGGTCAACCGTGGCCGCCGCCGCGTAGTCGGCAGCATCCGCGCAGTTTCAAAGGACGAGCGCAGAGAGCGTTCCGATAAGATCTGGTCCGAGATTGAGGTCGGCAAGCACTATCAGGGAACCGTAAAATCACTCACTGGTTACGGCGTATTTGTCGACATCGGCGGAATTGACGGAATGATTCACGTTTCCGAATTGAGCTGGAGCCGCATCAAGCAGCCGGCTGACGTTATGAACGTTGGCGACACTGTAGAAGTTTATGTTATCAGCTTTGACAAGGACAACCACAAGATTTCTCTGGGCTACAAGGATCCTGCCGGCAACCCCTGGGAAAAGTTCATGAACACCTACAAGGTAAACGACATTTTGACCGTGAAAATAGTTAAGCTCATGCCCTTCGGCGCTTTTGCCGAGGTTATGCCCGGTGTTGACGGACTTATCCACATTTCACAGATATCAAACCGTCGTATTGGCAAGCCCGATGAGGTTCTTTCAGTAGGACAGACCGTCGACGTTAAGCTTACTGCTATCGATACAGATAAGCAGAAGATTTCGCTCAGCATACGCGCTCTGCTCGAGCCTGAAAAAAAGCCGGAAACTGAAGACGCGGCCGTTTCGGAAGAAATTGCTCCCGAAGAACCCGCTCTGGTATATGAGGTCTCCGAGAAGGGAGAAGCGACCGGCGTCGCACCCGAAGCCGACGAGACCAAGTAAATTATAAGCTCAGTTACAAATCCCCGGTTACGAAGCTCGTAACCGGGGATTTTCTGCTGCTTTGCGTCTTATACCGCCTAATCTGCCCGTTATTTTAAGCTGATGCACATATATCTTATGTTTATTGCAGTAATTGAACTATATTTAATTATTTGTTATACTTTCTTGCTAAATTTCGAAAATTCGTGTATAATCTATATTGCGAGTACATACTCTAATTTATTTTGACGGGAGGAATGACCTTGTTTCGCGTTGGCGACCGGATAGCGCACCCCATGCATGGCGCGGGTATCATAGACAGCATCGTTAAACGAAAAGTCGACGGCACGGAAAAAGACTACTATGTTCTTAAACTTCCCGTCGGAGATATGCTTGTAATGATACCGGTCGACTGCACCGACAGTATCGGTGTAAGACCTATAGTGGACCCGCATGAGGCTGAAAGTATTATAGCTGCTATCGCGGGTATTGAGATCAATATGACACAGAACTGGAATAAGCGATATCGCGAGAATATGCTCAAGATAAAAAGCGGTGACCTGCTTGAGGTAGCCGCTGTGATAAAAGGATTAATGCTCAGAGACACGGACAGAGGACTTTCGACGGGGGAGCGTAAGATGCTCCACTCGGCAAAACAGATTCTGATATCGGAAATCGTTTTATCTGAAAGCATAAGCTATGAGGAAGTTGAACAGAGAATAAATATTGCTGTTTCCTGAGCGTCGTTTGCGGGCAGCGTAAGCATTTGGTAATTCTACATGCTGACGCGCCCGTTTACAGTTTATACGGCGTTTGTCAATACTATTTTGTCGGAGGTTAATATGTCACTTTTTGACCTTTCCGCCTTTGTGACGAAGAAAATCAAATGCTCGGCGGTAATTGTCGCCGGCGGCTCATCAACCCGATTCGGAAGCGACAAGCTCTTCGCGCCGCTGTGCGGTATTCCGGTGCTCGCGTATTCGCTGACGACCTTTGAAAACTGCGAGTATATCAGCGAGATAGTTGTTGTGACGGAGTCCGAGAAAATAGCTCAAGTTGCGGAGCTTTGTGACAGATTCGGGATAAGCAAGGTCACAAAAGTTGTTTGTGGAGGCGAATCACGGCTGGAGTCGGCTCTTAGCGGCGTTTCTGAAACGGATAAAAAAAGCGATCTTATTGCTGTTCATGACGGAGCGCGGCCGCTTGTTACTTCAAAGATAATTGAAGACGCAATTAAAGGCGCTTATAAGTACAAGGCCGCGGTTCCTGCCATACCCGCAAGGGACACGGTGAAAATACTCTCCGGCTCCTTTACATCCGAAACACCGGACAGAGCTTCGACTTTCTGCGCGCAGACGCCGCAGGTTTTTATTCCCGAACTTGTAAAGGGTGCGCTGACCAGCGCGCTGCAGAAAGGCACCGCGGTTTCAGACGACGCTTCAGCGGTTGAAATGCTTGGTTTTTCTGTTTTCGTTACTGAGGGCAGCGAGGAAAATATCAAGATAACGACGCCTCTCGACTTAAAATTTGCCGAGTGCATTCTGGCGGAGCGGAGGGGGCGAGCTTCTACATGATAAGAATCGGTCATGGCTATGACGTTCACAGGCTCAAAGAGGGAAGAAAACTTATTATCGGGGGAGTTGCTATTCCTTATGCAAAGGGCCTGGACGGGCATTCAGACGCGGATGTTTTGCTCCATGCGGTTATGGACGCAATGCTCGGCGCTGCCGCTTTCGGCGATATAGGTCAGATGTTTCCCGACAATGACCAGAAATATGAGGGTGCGGACAGCCTCGAGCTCTTAAAAAGGGTCCATGAGCGTCTCTTGATAGTAGGCTGGAAGGTGAGTAACCTTGATTGCACGGTTATCGCTCAGTCGCCGAAGCTCGCGGGCTATATTCCGCAGATGCGGCAGAAGATTGCGGCAGTGCTTGATATCAGCACGGACTGCGTCAGCGTTAAGGCAACTACAGAGGAGCACCTGGGCTTTACGGGCTCTGGCGAAGGAATTGCCGCACACGCTGTCATTCTCATAGATAACTGAACATATGTCAAATTTTGAGCATAGAATATCTCAGACCGACTATCGGTCAATCTACCGTCGGAAGGGAAAATTTCTATGCTTCATTATTTACTCATGTGCCGCTCGCTCACATACGCGCAAAGAGCCTCACGCGCACTTGAGCGTATAGGCATAACAGCGATTATTACAAAAGCACCGAAAAGCGCGACGGGCCAGGGTTGTAACTACTGTGTCAAGGTTTCCGAAAAGAACCTGACACGTTCTATTACCGCGTTAAATGAGGCAGGCTTCGGCCCGACAAAGATGTTCCTTGTTTTCGGCGACGGTTCCGTCAGCGAGGTGTCGTGATGATCTATCTTGATTGCGCGGCAACGAGCCTCCAAAAGCCGAGGGAGGTTCCATACGCCGTAAGCCGTGCGATGACAACGATGGCGAGTCCCGGGAGGGGCTGCCATAAGCCGGCAATGCTGGCGGCGGACTGCGTTCTAAACTGCCGCATGCTGCTGGCATCATTTTTTAACATTCCCGAGCCGGAAAACGTGATATTCACTCTGAATGCCACGCACGGCTTGAATATTGCTATAAATTCGCTTGTATCCGAAGGAGACAGGGTTGTAGTTTCGGGTTATGAGCACAATTCCGTTACGAGACCCTTAAAAGCTCTGAACGCAGATGTGGTGTTTGCCAGATCGCGGCTTTTCGATCAGAAGGCCGCGGTTAAAGCGTTCAGAGAGGCTTTACCTGGAGCGAAGTGCGCGGTCTGTACGCACGTATCAAATGCGTTCGGCTTTATCTTGCCGATACGTGAGATTGCCGGGCTATGCCGTGAATTTCAGGTACCTCTGATAGTAGATGCTTCACAGTCGGCAGGGACTCTGACGCTCGATTTTTCGGAGCTTGGCGCGGAGTTTATTGCTATGCCGGGACACAAGGGTCTGCTTGGCCCGCAGGGAACGGGCGTTTTGATTTGTGGCGGCAATTCAAAGCCGATTCTCTTCGGCGGGACAGGAAGCAACAGTGCGGAAAGTATGATGCCGGAATTCCTGCCGGACAGACTTGAGGCCGGCACTCATAATGTTTCAGGTGTTGCCGGGCTGATGCAGGGCGTGAAATTTATTATGTCAAAGCCGAAAGGTACGATTTTAAGACACGAACAAGAGCTGTGCAGCTCCTTTGCAGAAAAGATATATAATATCCCGGGCCTTAAGCTGTTCTTTGATGATACTATGGAGTCCCAGTCCGGTGTGCTTTCCATAATGTGCGACAGACTCGCTTGTGACGATTTTGCCGTTAGACTAGGTGCA
>JASDTK010000038.1:4574-6269 GCA_041891555.1 Oscillospiraceae bacterium | reverse complement strand
GCGGCATCCGTTGTCACAAACACGAGCATGGTGGCCATGTCGGGATGAATCATGCCGCTGCCCTTGGCTATCGCACCCATTTTTACCGTTTTTCCGCCGAGCTCAAACTCGATTGAGACTTCTTTTTTTACCGTGTCTGTCGTCATGATCGCGGTTGCTGCGTCGTCGGAATTCTTGCCGAGTCCCAGGACGAGGGCGGGCATTCCTTTTTCGATGGGCTCGAGGCTGAGCTTCTGACCAATGACGCCGGTCGAGCCGACAACTACGTCGCAGGCAGCTACGCCGGTGAACTTTTCTACAAGCTCGCACATTGCTTCCGCGATTTCGATGCCGTTAGAGTTGCAGGTGTTCGCGTTGCCGCTGTTCGCGATTATCGCTCTGGCATAGCCGTTTTTTATATTCTTCTGTGTTACAATTATGGGCGCGCCCTTAACGAGATTCTTTGTATAAACACCTGCCGCCGCGCATTGTTTCTGACTAACAATGAGAGCGAGATCCTTTTTTCCTGTTTTCCTTATGCCGCAGCTAATGCCCGAAGCGACAAATCCCTTTGGAGCGCAAACGCCGCCATTAATGTAGTTCATATTATGTAAACCTCCAAGTCTCTTTCTTTTTTAATCCAGCACAAGTCCTGTTTCGGCTGGCAGCCCACACATGAGGTTGAAGCACTCGATAGCCGCTCCCGCCGCTCCCTTGCCAAGATTATCGAAGCGGGAGGAGAGGAGCACTCGCTCATCGTTTCCAGAGACAAATATTTCCATATCATCACGTCCTGCAAGTGCACCGGCAAACAGGGAAGAGGTGGAGCCGTCAATTACCTTTATGAGCTTTTGATCCTTATAATGTGCCCTATATGCCTCGCGAATGTCCGAAATCGAGTAATTTCCGTTAAATTGGTTTACTTGCAGCGGCAGCGATACCAGCATGCCAGAATAAAAATCCCCGACGACCGGCATAAAAGCGGGTGAGTTATGTAAACCACATTGACTTACCATCTCCGGCAGGTGCTTGTGCGACTGCCCCAGTGCGTAGAGCATTGGGATGCCGTGCTCCTCCGTGCGTAAGGGATTCTCGTATTCTGCTATCATTTTTTTCCCTCCGCCGCTGTAGCCTGTAAGCGAAAGGCACGATAAAAGGCAGTCGGGCGAAATTATTCCCGCGGAAATAAGCGGATATATAAGCGAGATAAACCCGCTCGCGTGGCAGCCGGGGGAGGCGACGAGCTTTGCTGAAGAAATGGCACATCGGTGCTTAACCGAAAGCTCCGGAAAGCCGTAGGCCCAGCCGGGAGCCGTTCTGTGCGCCGTCGAGGTGTCGATAAGCTTTGCATTAGTGTCTTTAGCGATTTCGGCCATTTCACGTGCCGCGCCATCCGGCAGGCACAAAAAGACAAAGTCAGATTTTTCGATGAGCTTTTTTATTTCGTTTGGTTCCTTGCGAAGCGCGCTGTCAATCTCCAGAAGCTCCACGTCAGAGCGCTTTTTTAAGCGGGATGCGAGCCTTAAACCCGAGGTTCCCTCTGAGCCTGCTATAAAAACCTTTGTCATTACCATCACCGCCGAATAAATATTCACACAATATGAATATTATACATTAATATTAATACAAAATCAAGTGAATAATGCATAATTATATTATAAAAAATTATCTGATAAAGAATTCTTGTTTGTGCAGAAGTACAAATTACAGGCTGAC
>JASDTK010000038.1:0-4564 GCA_041891555.1 Oscillospiraceae bacterium | reverse complement strand
GGCTGACCCATGCTTGGAAGGCTAAACAAAATCCAAACTCACCAATAATGATTTTGGATTACAAATCCTATGAAATAAATGAAAATAAAATAAGCCGACTTTTGCGCTTCATGCACACGCCATCATATAAAATGTTGTGCTCCATGATATCCTCCTAATCGAGCGGACTCAAGCATTCAGCCAGATTTTCATCCTTACTATAATGCACTAACTATTCGAATAAATCAAGACCTTCCGCAAAAAAACTTCGCGGAAGGTCATTTTTATAATACGATATGTCTTGCACCGACGTAACGAGCCGCATAATATTTCTCGGAAAGATCGCTGATAATTACACTGCCGCTTCCCGAACTCGCGTGAATGAACTGTCCGTTTCCTATGTAGATGCCGACATGTCCTATTGATTCCGTATGTGAGGAAAAACAAATTGCGTCGCCAATTTCGAGATTTTCCTTTTCAATGTATGTGCCGTTCTTGTAAATCTGGGCCGCGGTGCGGTCAATTGTGTATCCGCATTCCTTATAAACGTACTGCACAAAACCCGAACAGTCGAAGCCTCTCTCATTGGTGCCGCCCCAGACATAGGGTGTGCCGAGATACTTCATCGCCGTATCGGCGATTTTCTGTCCTTCGCTTTCGGAGACGAAGGAGTTGTCGTCGCCTAATTCAATGAGATTCAAGAAAATGAGGTCAGGCGGTTCACTGTCGCTTAGCACTAATAGGGTGTTGCTTTTCTCCGCGCCGTTTGAAGTGTTTAGGGCATCTGTTGGCTGACGGAGAATGGATGACAGGTTTTCGGGTACAGAGAAGAAATCCTGCGTGCCTGAGGGGATTACCGTTTCAACTATGCCTGCTGCGTTAGCGGAAACGGTGAGCACGCCGATAAGTGCTGATGCTGCTGCGATTGTTTTCAGATGCTTTGAAATCATGCTGTTCCTTTCGCGATTCCGGTCCGGGTAATGGTAACCCTCGAAAGGTGGTTTGCCGGAAATTATATTCGTTTATTGGGCGAGAGCCCTGTCGAGCCAAACGGACGCTACGTCCATTGCGGAATAGAGACTGTCTTTCTCGCTCTTTTTTACAACACGATCACGCGATTTAAGGTCCGGATCCGTGAGCTGAAGCTGGACGGAAACCTTTGTTGCAACATCCAAATCCTTGACCTTCTTGGTATCAAGAACCTGGAGCAGGATAATGTACTTATCGGACATACTGCCGAAATATATCATGTTATCCTTGCGGCGGAGAGGATGACCCTTATATTCGAGTACCGCGGCTTTTTCTTCTGGCATGTATCATCAATCCTTTCTTGTGTATGGAAAAGAGGCTGGTTATGAGAACGTAACCAAATTGTAACACATTGTATCCTTATTGTCAACGCGACCGAAGAATGTTCAAAAATTTTGGTAAAAAGCACTGCCCGTCAGGGGAAAGGACGGGCAGTTTGTCTGCGGTTATCTGTAGTATTCAGCAGCAGAGGCAAAAAGACCTATATCGAAGTTGCCCTCCACATTTTTGTACAATCCCTTTCCGACGCGCTCCGAATGTCCCATTTTTCCGAAGACTCTGCCATCAGGCGAGGTAATACCTTCGACCGCGCAGACACTTCCGTTGGGGTTAAAGCGAATATCCTGAGTTACTCTGCCGCCAAGATCGACGTACTGTGTAGCAATCTGGCCCGCTTCGCCGAGTTTTTTTACAAGTCCATCCGAGGCGAGAAAACGGCCCTCACCGTGCGAAACGGGCACGGTGTAAATATCTCCTACCCTTGTATTAATAAGCCACGGCGAAAGATTTGAAGAAATTCGAGTACGTACGAGCTTTGACTGATGACGCCCGATAGTGTTGAAGCTGAGAGTAGGGGAGTTTTCATCTGTATCCGTTATATGACCATAAGGTACCAGCCCAAGCTTTATTAGCGCCTGAAAACCGTTGCAGATTCCCAGCATCAGCCCGTCACGGCGATATAATAGCTCCTCTACCTCGTTGCGTATGGCGCCGTTCCTGAAAAATGAGGCGATAAATTTCGCGCTGCCGTCGGGCTCGTCGCCGCCTGAGAAGCCGCCGGGGATAACGATCATTTGGGCGGTTTTTAGTTCCCTTGCGAAGCGCTCCACCGAGCCTAAAATGTCTGGCCGCGTCAGGTTTTTTATCACAACGATTTCAGCCTCCGCACCTGCCTTTTCAAGGGCCTTCGCCGTGTCGTATTCGCAGTTCGTGCCCGGAAACACGGGAATTACGGCTTTCGGACGGGCGAAGGAGATGCGAGGCTTCAAAGAAGCGCCCTTTCTCTCATAAGAGTATGGAACGGTAAATTTCTCTTCGCTTATTATATTGCAGGGATAGACATTTTCAAGCTTGCTTTCGTAAGGCTCCAGCAGCTCGGACAGAGGCAAAGCTTTGCCATTCCATGAAATATCAGCCTTCTCAGTCGTGAATCCAAGCGTTAAACCGATGGTATCATCGCCCGTCATCTCTAGAATAAAGCCGCCGTAGCGATAAGAGAAAATGTCATCCAGTGAAATACCGTCTTCAAAAGCGAAGCCAAAACCGTTTCCTATGCACATTTTGAATATGCCCTCGGCAACTCCGCCGAAGGCAGGAGTCCAGACGGCGCAGACCTTGCCGCTCCGCAGAAGCTCCGTCACTTTAGTGAAGTTTTCTTTGAGTGAAAAAGCGTCGGGCAGTCCGTCGGGACTGTAATTCGGACAAAGCATACACACTCTGTGACCCGCCGCCTTAAACTCCGGCGAAACAACGTATTGAACATCGTCTGTTGTTACCGCAAAGGATATGAGAGTAGGCGGAACGTCGAGCTTTTCAAAACTGCCGCTCATTGAATCCTTACCGCCTATGGCGGAAACCTCCAAATCAAGCTGTGCCGAGAACGCGCCGAGCAAGGCGGACAGCGGCTTTCCCCAGCGCTTACCGTCCCGCTGGGGTTTTTCAAAGTATTCCTGAAAGCTCAGGTAAACGTCCTCAAACGAGGCACCCGCGGCAATCAGCTTTGAAACCGACTCGACTACAGCGAGATACGCGCCGTGGTAGGGACTTTTTTCGCTGATATATGGATTATAACCGTAGGACATGAAGGAGCAGGTCGAAGTGTCGCCGTGCTCGCGGGAAATCTTGTGCACCATCGCCTGAATCGGAGTCCACTGATATTTGCCGCCGAAGGGCATCAGAACGCTGCCCGTGCCGATAGTAGAGTCAAAGCGCTCGGAAAGACCACGCTTTGAGCAGACGTTGAGGTCGGAAATCAAATTATACATACCGCTTTCAAAGTCAGCGGGAGGCGTTCTGAGAAAGCTCTGAGGAACGGCCGGCGAAATGTCGATGTGCTTTTCCGCCCCGTTTGAGTCAAGGAATCTGCGCGTAACGTTGACGATTGCTTTGCCGTTCCAGAACATAGTGAGGCGCGGGAATTCCGCGACCTCCGCGACGACCGTTGCCTCAAGATTTTCAGAAGCTGCAAGCTCAATAAAACGGTTTACATAATTCTTACCAACTACAACTGCCATACGCTCCTGCGACTCGCTTATGGCCAGTTCTGTGCCGTCCAGACCCTCGTATTTTTTAGGTACTGCGTTTAGATTAATTTTTATGCCCTCCGCAAGCTCGCCGATAGCGACGGAAACGCCGCCGGCGCCAAAATCATTGCAGCGCTTAATCAGACGGGAGGCCTCGGGGGTGCGGAACAGGCGCTGCAGCTTGCGTTCCTCGGGCGCGTTGCCCTTCTGAACCTCCGCGCCGCAGTTTCCGAGCGAATCAAGGTCGTGCGCTTTGGAGGAGCCGGTCGCGCCGCCGCAGCCGTCGCGTCCCGTTCTTCCGCCGAGAAGAATGACAATATCGCCCGGCTTCGGCTCTTCGCGTCGGACATTTTCCAGAGGAGCCGCGCCTATGATAGCGCCGACCTCCATATGCTTCGCGGCGTAGCCGGGATGATATATTTCGTCAACGATTCCCGTTGTAAGTCCGATTTGGTTGCCGTAGGAGCTGTAGCCTGCGGCGGCGGTTGATACGAGCTTTTTCTGCGGCAGCTTGCCTTTCAGAGTCTCAGAAACAGGTCTTGTGGGGTCAGCAGCACCCGAAACACGCATTGCGGCGTAGACATAGCCGCGCCCGGAAAGTGGATCGCGTATCGCACCGCCGATGCAGGTTGCCGCGCCGCCGAAGGGCTCGATTTCCGTCGGGTGGTTGTGAGTCTCGTTTTTAAACAGCAGCAGCCACTTTTCAGGGCCGTTTTCGGTCTCAACGTCGATTTTGACCGTGCAGGCGTTGATTTCTTCGCTCTCATCAAGCTTTGAAAGTTTGCCCTGAGCCTTAAGATGCTTTGCCGCAAGTGTGCCGATATCCATTAGACAAATTGGCTTTGTGCGTCCGAGCCCTTTTCGTACTTCTATATATTTGTCCCAAGCGCTTTGAAGCGTTTTATCTTCAAATTTTACGCTGTCGATTATTGTGTTGAAGGTGGTGTGGCGGCAGTGATCCGACCAGTAGGTATCAATCATTTTGATTTCCGTGATGGTCGGGTCGCGTTTTTCGGAGGCAAAATATCTTTGGC
>JASDTK010000037.1:0-6312 GCA_041891555.1 Oscillospiraceae bacterium | reverse complement strand
GTTGTACTCCCAGTCAAAGTTCATGCTCCCGGGGTATCTAGGGTCTTCCTTATGCTCCCATTCTTCCTGGACGCAGCCAAGTTGCCTGCCTTCCGTGTCGAACAATACAGCACGCACGCTGCCCGTTCCCGCATCCACGGCCAATAGATACCGGTCTGACATATTTGCACCTCCCAAAAAGAATTATTAAGGCATCACCGCACAATTCCAAATGCGCGGATGTGCCGTCAGATTTTTTGCAAGACGAAGCAAAAAGCGCAGGGGATACTGGATGTATTCACGAGCATTTTTGTGAAATATTGCGGAAAATATGCAAACAGATGAGCATTTGAGGCGCGAGCCGCGAATTGTGCGGTGATGCCTTTAGCATAGTATTGCTCAAAACCGCACTATTCAGCGTTTTTTGCAAGGACGGCTTCCGCGGTATCCTCGTCCGTAATAAGTACATTAAGGAGTCCGGCGCGAAGAGCACCCAGAATTGCGTCGACTTTATGTACGCCCGCCGAAACGCCGATAACCCTGTTCAGGGATTTCAGCGTCTGCAAAGGTGTACTGATAAGGCGGCTGTCGAGCTCAGCTCCGACAGGCTCGCCGTTTTTATCGTAGAAATGACAGAGTACATCACCGACGGCGTTTTGCATCGACAGTAGGCGAAAATCGTTTTTTGTTATCGTTCCGCCCTTGACTACGGTCGCGTCGTCGTTCATGCCGCCGATGCCCACCACAGTTGTGGAGGCGAGCTTGTGCATCATCAGGACCTCCTGCACGGAAGGCTCGGCAATAATCGCTTTTGCCATTTCCGAGGAGGACACAACGAGAGGCGCGGGCATTAGGAAAAGCTTTGCGTTGAATATACTGGACTTAGCTTCTGGAAGGTAACAGCTGACTCCACCGGAAAGAGAGATTATCGACAGGGTCTTTTCCGTAGTCGTAGCGAGATAGTTGAGGACTTTGCCAAGCGTGTAGCCGTAGCCCATATTGATATAGCCGTTTTCCGAGGCAGAGGATTCAATGTACATAGCAGCGGCGTAGGCCACATTTTCCGCCGCGCCCATACCGTTTACAGGGGAGGGCACTATGAATACATCGCTCAGACCCCAGGTGTCGGCCATTTTCTTTTCAATGTCGAAGCGGCGGAAGCTGTCCTCCCTCAGACGAAAGCTGACAATGCCGCTTTGGCGTGCCATATCCAAAAGCTTCATTACATGTACGCGCGTGACTCCGAGCTTATCTCCTATGCTTTGCTGCGTAAGTCCGCCGACGTAGTAATACCATGCCGATTTTGCCATGAGAATCTCTTCATATTCCACAAAATCACCTCAATAATGATTAGACGTGCCATTTATGTAATATTCTGCTACAATTGTAAGAAATGACGACATATGTAGCGAGGCACGACAAAAATCTTTTGTAATTAGCATAACAGCTGTCGCGGCTGATGTCAATATACCTTTGGCTGTTTTTCAGGCATATTGCCCATAAAAATTAAAATACTTCCGAAAGTTACCATAATAATTGCCTTGATAGCAGAAAAAACCGACTGTATTAAAAAAATCAGGAGATATATTGACAAACATCAAATCATGATTTATGATAAACAAAAAGAGACCGCAGAAACATACAAATGTCGGAAATAATGACAAATATTCAGCGTTAGGGAGGGAGCACAATTGATAGAGAATAATGGTGCACCAAAACTGCTGTCTGTCCGGGGTATAACGAAAGCCTTCGGCACCAATAGGGTACTAAAGTCTGTCGCTCTGGATCTTGAACAGGGAGAGATTCTCGCGCTGATCGGCGGCAACGGAGCCGGCAAAAGCACGCTGATGAAGATAATAATGGGCATTTATCAGCCCGACGGCGGCGAGATCACCATAAACGGGAAAGTGACGGCAATGACAAAGCCGTCAGTGGCGCTCGCGGCAGGGATATACATGGTTCCGCAGGAGCCTATGCTTTTCCCAAACATGACCGTTGAGGAAAATATTACGATGGGCTTCAAAGAGAGCCAACGTGAACTTCGAAACCGGCTTAAAAAAATAATGGAAGATATCGGCTGGAAATTCGATCTCGGACGAAAAGCCAACAGCCTTTCCATAGCCGAGCAGACTCTGGTCGAAATACTGCGCGCCCTGTTAAGGGAAGCGAAGATTCTGATTCTGGATGAACCGACCTCAGCCCTGACCTTTGACGAGGTCGAAAGCTTTTTCCGGGTAATCGAGGATTTGCGTAAAAAGGGCATAGGCATCATTTATATTACGCACAGGCTTGCGGAGGTATTTGAGATTTCGACGCATGTTTCGATTATGTGCGACGGTATTATTACTCTGCATGGTCCCGTGAGCGATTTTAACAGAGAAATGCTTGTAAAAAGCCTTATGCCGCCAAACGCCGAGCATGTAGAAAGCAAGGCTGCCGAGTGCAAGGTGATGGATTACGCCGGTAAAAAACCGGTTTTTGAGCTTCAGAATTTCAGCGGTTACGGATTTAATGATATTTCCTTAAAGGTATACCCCGGAGAGATACTTGGCGTGGCAGGCGTTGTCGGCGCGGGGCGCACCGAGCTTGTCAGCACCATCTTCGGCAGAGACAAGGTTTTGGGCGGTCATGCGATACTGGACGGCGTCGACATCACTGGAATGAAGACTAAGGATGTTCTTAAGGCCGGTATAAACTATGTGCCCGAGGACAGATACCTATACGGAATTTACGGCATCAGTACCGTCGGCGCAAATATGTCGAGCGCAAATCTTAATGACAAGTCTCTCGGGCGTTTTATTCTGAATCGTAAGAATGAGCAAACACTTGCTCAGACTTACATAGACAATTTCAGAATCAAAGTCACCGATCAGGAACAGCTTATGTCGAGCCTTTCCGGCGGCAACCAGCAGAAGATAGTGCTGGGGCGCTCGCTTTCCACAAAACCGAAGCTCGTCATCATGGATGAGCCTACCCGCGGAATAGACGCCGCAGCGCGCGGCGATATTTATACAATTATCCAGAAGCTGCGCGACGAGGGTGTGGCGATACTTCTGGTGTCCTCAGACATGGAGGAGATTATAGAGCTTGCCGACAGAGCGGTCAGCGTTTTTCAGGGACGTATCAACGCCGAGCTCTGCAAGGAAGAAATTAACCAGGATAAACTCACCTCCGCGTCATTCGGTGTGGTGACGGGAAAGGAGGCGACAGTATGAAGCTAAAAGCAATGATGGGTAAATCACGCTGGATATCGAGCTTGATTTTTCTTGTTGCCCTCTTTTTGATAGTTGGCAGTATAAACAGTTCATTCCTTACGGCGGAAAGCATAATAAGCTGCCTGAATAACAGCGTTGTGTATATGCTCCTTGCCGTCGGAATAGCCTTCGTAATCCTCTGCGGTGAAATAGACGTATCAATCGGTGCGACAATGGGACTGGCCGCCGCTATGGTGGGTACAATGGCTCAGCATAATCAGGGCTTGGGTGTGATGATAATCTATGCTCTCGCTCTCGGTCTGGCCGTCGGCCTTTTTAACGGTCTGGGCGTTGCGGTTCTGGGAATCCCTTCGCTGATATTTACACTCGGCACCTGCGGCATTCTTCGCGGTATCGTATATCTCTATTCAGGCGGACGCACTGTTGAAAACTTTGCGGGAAGCTTTACCTCTCTCAACAACACGACTGTCTTTTCCGGGATAACCTGGTTTTTTGCACTTACCTTCGCAATAGTCATAGTTGTGTATATTATTCTGACTTATACGAAGAGAGGAAAGTATTTCATAGCCGTAGGCGACAATATAAACGGAGCGATACTCGTCGGTCTGCCCGCAAAGCAGACAAAGATCGTGGCTTACATTATTTCCAGCTGCTTTGCTGCTTTCGCTGGGATAATATTCGCCTCTAAATATGGGCAGGTCAATATCGTTGCCGGTACAGGCTATGAGATGTCAGCCATCGCAGCTTGCGTTATCGGCGGAATTTCGCTTACGGGCGGTCTTGGCGACGCGATAGGCGCGATGATAGGCGCCGTTATAATGTCGTCTATTGCAAAGATACTCGTTTTCCTAGGTTTATCGTCGGATTTTAACAACACAATAACGGGCGTAATGCTTATTACGATAGTCGTTGTGGACGCGCTTACACAGCGCCGCGCAGTCGAAAGCTCGAGGCGCAAGCGGCTTGCGGCGAGATCATCCCCCGGAGTGTCCTCTCAGCCTTTGTCTGAGGAGGTGGCAAGATGAAACCAAACTTCCTTAAAGAGTTGGGCGCAAAGCTCAAAACATGGGAATTTGCACTTTTAATAATTCTCGTTGCGGAATTCGTGGTTTTCGGTGCGGTCAATCCGAAGTTCCTCGCGCTGAATTCGCTCTTTTCGAGCATCAACAACTACATCAGCATCTGCATAATCTCCCTGTTTGTGACTTTCGTAATGATAACCGGAGGTATTGATATTCAGGCCAGCTCTATAGTCGGTCTAACCTCGATTGTCATAGGCGTCAGCTGGAGCGATCTCGGACTCAACATATGGGTCTGTGTGATGCTGGCTATTATCGTTGCGGCGGTCTGCGGCGCGATTTCAGGATTCTTCGTTGCGTTCTGCAACGTGCAGCCTATGGTGGTTACGCTCGGAGGCAGTTTCCTGTATTCGGGTATAGCCCTCCTTATATCCACGCTTTCGAGCACTCCGGCCTACATGGGCATAGGCGGTTTTCCGGGCAAAACGGCGGAGGGCCTTTATACCTCCTTCCGCCTACTCGGAAAATGGAAGCTCTTTGATACGATTCCCATTCAGCTTCTCATCTATATAGGTCTCGTTGTTATCTGCTATATTTTGCTTCACAAATCAAAATACGGGCGCAAGGTTTTCCTTGTGGGCATTAACCGCAACACGGCGGAGCTTTCTGGCATTAATTCCCGTCTTATCATAATGAGCACATATGTTTTAACAGGAATTGGCGCTGCAATTGCGGGCATACTGTTGACAGCAAATGTGGATTCCGCAAAAAGTGATCTGGGTTCGACGTTCACCTTGTCCATTATCACGGCGGTCGTTCTGGGCGGTACGCTGAGTACCGGCGGAAAGGGCAGTATTATAGGAACGGCTCTCGCCTCGCTCGTTATCTGTATTATGCGATTTGGTCTGCCGATCTGTTTCGGCGTCAGTACACAGAACCTCGATTTACCTATAGGCATTATGCTTGTCGTGATAATCGCGGGACGCGCAATAGCAAACAAGCTGAAACTATCCTCGGGCACGCTCCGCAGAGGGCGTTTGGTGCAGAAAACGCACTGAAAAAGGTATCCGGGAGCCTACGGTTCCTTGATATAGAATTAAAATTTTTATCGGAGGAAAAACAATGAAAAAGATGTTGGCTCTCTTGCTGGCCCTGTGCATGGTACTTTCACTTGCAGCCTGCGCCGGCAACAAACCTGCGGAATCCGCATCTCCTGCAGCATCTCCCGCAGCGTCGGCTGCAACTGGTGAAGCCAAGGATATCAAGGGCATGACCGTTGCTTTCATTCCTAAGCTGACCGGCAACTCCTTCTTCGAAGCCGCAAATGACGGCGCCCAGAAGTATGCGGCCGATTGGGGCATCACAGTTAAGTACATGGGCAGCGCAACTGCCTCTGTAACTGACCAGCTGACCGTTATCGACCAGGCTATCGCAGAAGGCGTAGACGCTATCGCAATCTCTTCCGTTGACGCAACGGCACTTGACGAAAAGCTGAAGGAAGCTCAGGATCAGGGCATCGTCGTCTGCACATGGGACTCCGACGTATCCTCTGATGCACGTTCAATCATGGTTTCCCAGGGCACAGCGGGCATTCTCGGACCGATGCTTGTTGAGATGGGCGTTAAGTCCCTCACAGAGCGCGGCAAGGACCCTGCCAAGGACGCAATCAAGTATGTATGGCACTATTCGCAGGCAACTGTCGCAGACCAGAACTCCTGGTATGTCGCAGGCGAAGCATATATCAAGGAAAAGTATCCTAACTGGGTCGCGGTAAGCGAGCCCTTCTACTCCGAGCAGGACAGCCAGAAGTCCGTTTCCATCGGCGAATCCATCCTCGAAGCATATCCCGACATCGACCTTATCATCTGCAATGACTCCACCGCGCTTCCCGGCCAGTGCCAGGCTGCCCAGAACAAGGGCCTCACTGCGAAGGACATCACTATCACCGGCTTCTGCACTCCTTCCGGCATGAAGAGCTACCTCGATGCAGGCATCACCACCCGTTGGGGACTCTGGGACTGCGGCATTCAGGGCGCGCTCGGCTGCTACTTTGCTGCATACCTCGCAGCAGGCAATACCGTTAAGGCCGGCGATACAAT
>JASDTK010000036.1:0-6312 GCA_041891555.1 Oscillospiraceae bacterium | reverse complement strand
AAAGACGGAAGCATAAAGGTCGCCGATTTCGGCATAGCTCATCTCCAGAGCGAGTCTAACGGCGAAACGCCCGAAACCATGGGCTCAATCCACTACATCAGCCCCGAACAGGTTCACGGCGACCCCGTTGATGCGCGCGCCGACATCTACTCTCTGGGCGTAGTGATGTATGAAATGCTTACTGGCAAACTTCCATATGAAGGCGATACAGTCGAAGCTATCGCGGTTCAGCACTTGGGTCAGATGCTGACGCTGCCGGGGGATATTAAGCCAGATATCCCTGTCCAGCTTGAAAACATAACACTTAAGGCCATGGCGGCCGAAATAGATGAGCGATACCAGTCTGCGGATGAGCTTCTGAATGACCTTGAAGCGTTCCGAAAGAATCAGACTCTGCTGGGCATCGATTCCGGAACTGCCGAAGATGATACGGACAACGGAGGTCATAAAAAAGGACTATTACTCGCTAAGGAAAGCTATGCACAGAGAAAAGCACGTTCGAGGACTGTCAGCACTTATTCGGGTTTTGCGCTGATAGCGGTATTTCTCTTGCTTGTGATATCATTTCTCTGGAGTTTTTGGCTGAAAGACATTTTTATTGATTCGCAGAGAATCGATATTCCAAGCTTCGTTGGAAAGGACAGCGAAACCGTTACCAACAGCGACGCATATAAAGATACCTTTAATTTCCATGTCGTCTACGCGATAGACCCGAACACCCCCGAGGGAGAAGTCATCAGTCAGGATCCGGAGGCCGGGCGTAACGTTGCTGTCAGTGACGACGGCGTAGATATCGAGCTTACAGTCAGCGCAGGTATTAAGATGACTGCAATGCCGGACATGACAAACCACGAATCCCGTGAGGCAAAGCTTTCGCTCGAGCAGCTTGGCTTTGTTGTGGATGTTCAGCCTGTCGCGTCGGACTCTATCACTGAGGGCTATGTCGTCAGTACCAGTCCCGCGGCAAACGAACAGGTTGCTCAGGGAGCGACAGTCACGCTCTTTGTCAGCGGCGGACCCGAGCTTAAACAGGTCACAATGCCCAGTATCGTCGGTAAGTCAAAAAGCTCGGCGATTTCTAAACTTACTTCTCTGAATCTCAATGTCGGAAGCATAAGCGAGGTAGAAGATGCTTCTTCCGCGGGTACGGTAATCTGGCAGAGCATCGATTCCGGTGAATCTGTCGCGGAGCATACAGTGATATACTTAAAAGTTTCCAAGGGACCGAAGGAATCTCCCACGCCGGAGGCGTCTGAGCCTGCTGAGACTCCCGCCGATTCAACCGGGGGGACGGGTACCTGATGCCGACTGGAACAATAGTCAAAGCGCTGAGCGGCTTCTACTATGTCAAGACAGACTGCGGAATTGTCGAATGCCGGGCTCGCGGAAGATTTCGTCTGGACGGAACAACTCCGCTTGTCGGAGACAGAGTGGAAATAGTACTGGACTCTAACGGAAAAGGCACGGTTGACATAATACACGAGAGAAAAAACAGCTTTGTACGTCCGGCGGTGGCGAATATAGACTGTATGGTCATTTTCGCCTCTGCTGTCAATCCAATTACCGATCCCTTTTTAATTGACAGAGTAACGGCTCTCGCGGAATATGCAGGCTGCGAGGTGGTCGTCTGCATCAACAAAACAGATATGGACGCAGGCGATAAGCTCTTTGAGATTTACAGCAAAACAGGCTACACAGTACTGAGGACGAGCGCCGCTACGGGTGAGGGCATCACCGAGCTGAAAGCTGCGATTAAGGGAAAGCTCTGCGCTTTCACGGGTAATTCAGGAGTCGGAAAATCAAGCCTTCTGAATGCTCTTTCTCCAGAGCTCGACATCAAGGTCGGAGAAGTGAGCGAAAAACTTGGCCGGGGAAGGCATACTACCCGACATGTGGAGATTTTTTCACTGGGCGATGAGGCCTATATTGCAGACACCCCGGGCTTCGGCTCCTTCGATATCGAAAAAATGGAGCACATCCCTAAGGAAAACCTTCAGTATTCTTTCAGAGAGTTTGCTCCCTATATCGGGAAATGCCGCTTTGACGACTGTGCGCATATCAAAGAGCCCGGCTGCGCGGTTCTGGAGGCTGTGAAAAAAGGCGCTGTCAGCGCTTCCCGGCATGAGAGCTACGAAAGACTCTACGAGCTTGCATCACAAATTAAGGACTGGGAAGTCAAATAAGTAAATTCACAAATACAAACCCCTTTGCGTATAATGTACCGGGTACAGAATATGCAAAGGGTATTTTATTGTCTGAAAGGAGGTAAGACCTTGAAAAAAAACGGCAGGCCTCGCTGTAGGATTGGCTGTTTGGTCGCTCTGCTCGGAGTTTTCGTATTGCTTGCGCTGATTCTGCCCTCTTCGTTCTGGTGGTTCGTTCTGGGCGCAGTTCTGATCTATGTCGGTCTGTGTGTGATACGATGGTGAAGTATATTTCATGAATGGAGGGACTCTATGAAAGTAATGGTTTTTTGTCCGCCTAGGTGCGTTCGGAATTTCCTGAGAAGATTTTATCACTAGGAAGCCAATCTCAAATAGAAGAATAATCCGCGGGCTCCTGACATACTGTTAATTGAAACAGTAATGAAAGGACTGATTATATGCGCATCGCGCTTCATCGCGTTGAAAGCGATTGCCTGAAACCTATATACGACAATGTGATTTCAAAAGAGGAAACTCTTGAATTTGTCGTTCCTGACGTCAGCGCGGATATCGGTAAGATACTAGATGTCCGCGGCCAGCTTCTTGTTTCATCACAAAAAACAAAAACCGACGAGCTTCATTTCAATGCCTCGGTTGAAGTAACCGTTATTTACGCGGCAGAGGACAGTTGCAAAATACAGTACGTCATGGCCAATATTCCGCTCGACATTACTGTACCTGTAGCCGGAGCTGACGAGAATTCAAAGCTCTGCTCAAGGTGGGAGCTCTGCTCTCTGGACGCGAGGATGATGAACCCACGCAAGCTCATGCTTCGGGCAGATGTGACAGCGAATGTTGTCGTCTATGTGCCGGATAAGTTCGTTCTTTGGGACAACTTATCCGAAGGAGAGCGTGCGCCCGTTTACATTTTGAAAAAAGAAGCCGAACATACTCTCGTCGTGGGTGTGCGGGAAAAGAGCTTCGTCGTTACCGATGAGCACAAGCTTCCCGCGGACAGAGAGCAAAACGCGAGAATGCTCAGCGCCGAAACGGAAATCTGCGTACAGGATACAAAATCGGTAGGCAATAAGATTATTATCAAGGCGCTTGCAAAGACTCTGGCGGTATTTTTAAACGAAAGCGACGGAAGTCTTTTCGACAACCTTTTCACTACACAGTTTTCACAGATTATTGAGGTGGACACATTCGGCGACAACATTATGAACACTGTCAGCATTCAGCTCAAGGACGCGGAGTTTAATATGGTTTCGAGTAAGGATAACGCCTTTGTTTGTCAGACGTCACTGCAAATGGCGGCGCAGGCGGTAAGCAGGGAAGCGAAAGTTTCCGTTTATATTGCCGACGCCTACAGCAACGCATTCAGGCTGAACACCGAATGTGAAGACGTAAGGCTGATGAAAAGCATGCCCCAGAACCCGCTGATGCTTAATTTGAAATGCAAACTCAAGCCTTCAACGGCTCTTACGGAAATAATGTATGCCGCGGTTTCCGATGTTTGCACGGAAATCAGCGGGAACGCGATCTGCGCTTCCGTCACCGTCAGCGGAGTCGGAAAATCTGAGGGCGGAGAACCGGATGCGATTGAGGCGAAGCTCAGCTGCGAAGAACCGATTGAGCTCATGAGAAATCAGAAAATCGAAATTATTTCCGTTTGCTGCGAAAAGCCCATGATAACCGGCTCTCCGCAAAGCGCGGAGCTGAGTGTAGGCGTCGAAATCGCTTATTGCATCAATGAGTTTTGTGAAATCAGCGCCCTGTGCGCCATCGAGGTCTGCGATGATTGTCCGATGAGAAGCAGCGACCGGCCGACGCTCGTTGTTCTCTGCTCCGAAAGAGAATCAGACCTCTGGAAGCTCGCTAAAAAATACGGCTCGACTATGGAGATGATAGAAGCGGCTAACAAAACGAATAACGAGTTTTCGCCGAAGTGCAGACCGCTTCTGATACCCAGAGCCAAGTAACAATAACTGGACAGCTCCCCGAAAAAGGCTTGCGCCGCCCCTCATTGTATGATAAAATAACGAAAGCTAAAGACAAGAGGAGCTGTTAATATGTCAGGTCACTCCAAGTGGCATAATATTCAGAAAACCAAGGGTGCGGCAGACGCAAAGCGCGCTCAGGCATTTACAAAAATCGCGAGAGAAATGATAGTTGCCGTCAAAGAGGGCGGAAGCGGCGATCCCGCGAACAATTCACGCCTTGCAGCCGTCATTATGAAGGCAAAGGCCGCGAATATGCCGAACGACAACATCAAGCGTGCGATTGAAAAAGGCCTTGGCGCGGGAGATTCTTCTAACTACGAAACCATCGTGTACGAGGGCTACGGCCCCTGCGGAGTTGCCGTCATAGTTGAAACCATGACAGACAACCGCAACCGCACAGCCTCCGAAATGCGGCACTATTTTGATAAATACGGCGGAAACATGGGCACGACGGGCTGCGTTTCATGGTCCTTCGACAAAAAAGGCGTTATCATAGTCGACAACGAGGATTTGAAGCTCAATGAGGACACTGTCCTTGAAGCGGCGCTGGATGCCGGAGCCGATGACTGCGTCACCGAGGACGAAACCTTTGTGGTTTACACCGCTCCGGACGATTTTCAGCCTGTCGCGGCGGCGCTTGAGGCAAAGGGCTATAGGTTCCTTTCGGCCGAAGTCGAAATGGTTCCGCAGAATTACATCAAGCTTGTTTCGGAAGACGATGTCAAGAATATGAACAAAATGCTGGAAATGTTCGAGGACAACGAAGACGTGCAGAACGTGTGGCACAACTGGGATAACGAAGACTGAATACCAAGACAAATTGTTTCAAGCGGCAAACAGCGGAGTTTTGTTTGCCGCTTGCTTCGGCAATAACTAACTGATTTATTGGAGAACGGACTTATGAAAAAAAGCACTGTTTCTATCATTTTGGGCGTATGCGTGATTGCTTTGGGCATCTTCTTCGGAGGACAGGCTTTAGGCTTCTGGGAACAGTACAAGATTTCCTTTGACGGCTGGTGGACTCTATTTATTATCGTGCCCTGTGTTATTTCAATCGTCAACAGCGGCTTCAACCCCTTCAACACAATCGGCGCGGGTGTCGGTGTGTTGCTTTTGCGGGCCGCGCCGGACGTCCGGCGCGACGGGCTGGGCTATAAGCTGATAATCCCGTATGTTATCGTTATTTTCGGCTTGAGCCTCATTTTCAAGAAACCTATCAGATTCAGAAAAGAGAGCAATAACGGCGTTTTCGCCGGAAACAGCGGAGAGAATTATTTTGCCGTTTTCGGAGGTAACAGCCCAAAGTTTGACGGAATCGATTTTCGCGGAGTAAACTCGTACGCAATTTTCGGCGGTATTGACCTGAGGCTGGAAAACGCGATTATTAAGCGCGACTGTGTAGTTAATGCCTATACGGTCTTTGGCGGAACAGATATAATCCTCCCCAAAAACGTCAAGGCGGTGGTCGACAGCACCCCGATTCTGGGCGGAGTTGACAACAGCTTTGTATCCCAGGCAGGAGAAAACGCGCCGACCGTTCTGATTCGCGCAATGAGCATTTTCGGCGGCACGGATATTAAATAATAGAGACCTACATAATACAAAGAACGCCATTCTTCGTGGATGGCGTTCTTTGTATATCGGATTAACCGAGCATAAACACGTTAGTGTCGGTTCCGAAGTTGTAGACGCTGTAGCAGACGAGAACCTCGTCGATGCCGTTTTCCTTGACATAGTCGGAGACTGACGATTCCATAAGCTGCGTTTTGTAGTAGCGCAGGTCCATGACGTCAATTTCCGAGAAATTGTTTTGCAGTATGGGCAGGAGAGTGTCCGTGTAGCTGTCACGCAGTATCAGAAGCTTCTGCGCGTCGGTGTTTTTGGTTGTAATTTTCAGCAGCGGCGTGTTGCCGCCCATGAACATGGAATATTTATCCTTTTTTTCAAGAAAGGAATTGTCATACATCGTGCCTTTTACGGCTTCGCCCGTGGAGTAGTTCATAACCTCAGTCGTCGGCTCCTGCGGAGCTAAAATTTCAATGGAATCAGGCTTAACCCAGCTTATTCCGGATTTCGAATATACGGTGCCGTAAAATTCATCCGAAAACGTTTGGGTAGAAAAATCGGAGAGGGGAGTGGGAGTGTACCCCATAGCTTTCATCAGC